>NZ_QFXN01000244.1:0-18982 GCF_003144775.1 Enterobacter sp. CGMCC 5087
CGGTGGCGCTGCGCTTACCGGGCCTACAAAGGTGTCATCGCCCGTAGGCCCGGTAAGCGCAGCGCCACCGGGCTTTTTCAGGCAAAAAAAAAGCCAACCTTGCGGCTGGCTCAGAGTATGAATACTGATTATTTCGCGTCGTGCGCGTGGTCGTCTTCGCGGCAGTCGCCTTCAGCGCAGTGACCGTAAAGATACAGGCTGTGGTTCGTCAGGCGGATGCCATGACGCGCCGCGATTTCACGCTGGCGTGATTCAATGGAATCATCGCTGAATTCAATGACCTTGCCGCAATCGAGGCAGATCAGGTGATCGTGGTGCTGCTGCTGGGTCAGTTCGAAAACAGATTTACCGCCTTCGAAATTATGACGGGTAACAATGCCCGCGTCATCAAACTGGTTCAGCACGCGATAGACGGTAGCCAGCCCAATCTCTTCACCCATGTCGATAAGACGTTTATAGAGGTCTTCCGCACTGACATGGTGATTGTCTGGACCCTGAAGCACTTCAAGGATTTTTAACCGAGGAAGCGTAACTTTCAGGCCAGCCTTCTTTAATGCGGTATTGTTGTCAGTCATGCGGAATCTGTCCTGTTGCTAAACGATTCACTTCTGTAGGAAGTGACAGAAAATGCACCCGGGATAATGCGTCTCATTATAGAACTGCCATGGCTAAATGAAAACTGCAAGTCTCAGGCAAAATATGCTTATAAAAATGGGGTATCACCGACAAACCTGCTCAATGGAAAACCACATTTTATCAGGGAGACATTGTACAGGTCTGGGCGAAAAAGTTAAAAGATTGTAGCGATTAATTTAATCGGTTTGACCTGGAGCACGGGCGCAGCCGCCGCTGCGCCGCGATAAAAATCAGGCGTTCAGAATATCGTCCAGGTGCAGTTCCTCACGGATCTGCTTCACCCACTTCTCAACGCGCTCTGCCGTCAGCTCTGGCTGACGGTCTTCGTCGATGGCCAGACCCACGAAATGATCGTCATCGGCCAGGCCTTTAGACGCTTCAAAGTGGTAACCGGCGGTCGGCCAGTGGCCGACGATAACCGCGCCGTTCGGCTCAATGATATCGCGGATGGTGCCCAGCGCGTCACAGAAGTATTCGGCGTAGTCTTCCTGATCGCCACAGCCAAACAGGGCGACCAGCTTACCGTTGAAGTCCACTTCTTCCAGAGTCGGGAAGAAATCATCCCAGTCGCACTGGGCTTCACCGTAGTACCAGGTTGGGATACCCAGCAGCAGAATGTCATAGCCTTCCAGATCTTCTTTGCTGCTCTTGGCGATGTCATGCACATCAGCAACGTCTTTACCGAGCTGTTTTTGAATGTTTTTTGCGATATTTTCGGTATTGCCGGTATCACTGCCAAAGAAAATGCCGATGATTGCCATGAGTAAAATAACCTCTTGAAACTTAATAGTATGGTGGCGCAATTTGGCCACGGATAAGGGGAATAATAGCAGAACTGGCAACCCTGCGGAAACAGCTATCGCGCAGGACTGCACTCTGTGCTACATGAAAAGGGCGATAAAGGGGATTTTCAGACTTATGCCTGGCTGCGTAACGTCTCAAGCTGGACGAGCAGCATCTCTTCAATGAGCTCGCTGCGGCTGATATTTCGCGCGTCAGCCAGCTCGTTAAGTGCATCGACGGCGTCGGCGTTAAGCTTCAGTTCGACACGCTTAAGCCCACGATTTTTATCGCGTTTAAGCTGGTTGCGTTTATTGATACGCAGCTGTTCATCGCGCGAAAGCGGATTCGTCTTGGGTCGTCCCGGGCGACGCTCATTCGCGAACAGATCTAGTGTCGTACGGTCCGTTTGTTCTTTGGCCATGATTCTGAGACTTCGGGGGAAACACGCCGCCCTGCTAATGCCCGGGCGATAAGCGCGCCATCATACATCACCAAAAACGGCACGCCAACGACTGGAAGCCCGCAGCCTTCCAGTCGCTTTCTTTTTAATCAATTTGCAGTATCAGCGAGATAGCGGCGGATGGCGCGCAGTACGGCGTCCGGTTTTTCCGCATGCACCCAGTGCCCTGCACCGGCAATCACGTGGGCGCGAGCCTGCGGGAATTGGGCCAGCAGCGTGTCGCGGTACGCGTCGGTAACGTAAGGCGAGTTGCCGCCGCGAATAAAGAGAGTAGGGTGTGGCCAGGCGGGGACGGTTTCCCAGCCGACGATGTTATTGTACTGGTCCCAGAGCACCGGCACGTTAAAACGCCATTGCCCGTCAACAAACGACTTCAGCAGAAACTGAACGACGCCTTCTTCATTAAGATGCTCACGCATGACGGCAGCCGCCTGTTGGCGCGTCGCGACACCCGCTTCTGTGACCGCATTAATAGCGGCAAAAATCTCGTCGTGACGACGGACGTCGTAATCCACGGGCGCGACGTCAATCACCACCAGGCCGCTAATACGGTCCGGGGCCAGTGCCGTCAGGGCCATCACCGCTTTGCCACCCATTGAATGCCCGATGAGGGTCACCTTTTGCAGGTCGTGGGCATCCAGCGTATCCAGCAGATCCTGCGCCATCGCCGCGTAGGTCATCTTGTCGGAACGACCGGAAAGACCATGATTGCGCATATCGACCTGTAAAATATCGTGGTCGGTAACCAGATCGCGCGCCAGCACGCCCAGGTTATCCAGACTACCAAAAAGCCCGTGAACCAGTACGATGGGAGAATTATTGTTCGGCGATTGTGCAGTTTGCGCTCGGGTATTCAATTTCATGGCAAAGTTCTTTTTTTACGTATGTCAGGTTAGGGTATCATGTTGACCATTCTGCCGCCCGGCTGCAAGGTTCCAGTTTAATCTGACTTTTGCTGCCAACCTGGTTTGACGCTATCCGCTGTTGGGATTTGACCTTATAATCCCAATGACTTGTATTCAGATAAGATATCGCACTGGATTAAGATGAAAACAATCGAAGTTGATGACGAACTCTATCAGTATATTGCCAGCCAGACGCGGCATATCGGGGAGAGCGCGTCCGACATTTTACGGCGCATGCTTAAAATTTCCGCCGCTTCACAGCCTGCTACCCCAGTCACCAAAGATGTCGTGTCTCAGCCGAGCGTTGTTGCACAAGCAAAACCTGCCGTGACGCCTGCAAAAGATAAAGTGCGCGCGATGCGCGAGCTGCTGCTCTCCGATGAATACGCGGAGCAGAAAAAGGCGGTTAACCGCTTTATGCTGGTGCTATCTACACTTTACTCACTGGATAACAAAGCGTTTGCTGAAGCGACCGAGTCGCTTCACGGCCGTACTCGCGTCTATTTCGCGGGCGACGAGCAGACGCTGCTGCAAAATGGCAATCAAACCAAACCCAAACATGTTCCTGGCACCCCGTACTGGGTGATCACCAATACCAATACGGGCCGCAAGTGCAGCATGATTGAACACATCATGCAGTCCATGCAGTTCCCGGCGGAATTGATTGAAAAGGTTTGCGGTACAATTTAACCCTTGCATCAGAAGGACCCGGTAATGGCAAATCACAGCCGTGCAGGCCAACCTGCACAACAAAGCGATTTGATTAACGTCGCTCAGCTGACCGCGCAGTATTATGTGCTGAAACCGGTCGTGGGCAACGCAGAACACGCAGTGAAGTTTGGTACATCTGGTCACCGCGGCAGCGCGGCGCGCCACAGCTTTAACGAACCGCACATTCTAGCCATTGCTCAGGCCATTGCGGAAGAGCGCGCTAAAAACGGCGTTACCGGTCCGTGCTACGTGGGGAAAGATACCCATGCCCTGTCTGAACCGGCATTCATCTCTGTTGTGGAAGTGCTGGCGGCAAACGGCGTTGATGTGATTGTTCAGGAGAACAACGGCTTCACCCCGACGCCTGCGGTCTCTAACGCCATCCTGGTGCACAACAAAAAAGGTGGTGCGCTGGCGGACGGTATCGTTATCACGCCATCCCACAACCCGCCGGAAGACGGTGGTATCAAATACAACCCGCCTAACGGCGGACCGGCCGACACTAACGTTACCAAAGTGGTGGAAGATCGTGCGAACGCGCTGCTGGCTGACGGTCTGAAAGGCGTGAAGCGCATCTCTCTGGATGCTGCCATGGCGTCCGGTCACGTGAAAGAGCAGGATCTGGTTCAGCCGTTCGTGGAAGGGCTGGCGGATATCGTCGATATGGCGGCCATCCAGAAAGCCGGGCTGAAGCTGGGCGTGGATCCGCTGGGCGGCTCCGGTATCGAATACTGGAAACGTATCGCCGAGCATTACAAGCTGGATCTGACCATCGTGAACGATCACGTCGATCAGACCTTCCGCTTTATGCACCTGGACAAAGACGGCGCGATCCGTATGGACTGCTCCTCCGAGTGCGCGATGGCGGGCCTGCTGGCGCTGCGTGATAAATTCGATCTGGCGTTTGCTAACGACCCGGATTATGACCGTCACGGTATCGTCACCCCTGCCGGGCTGATGAACCCGAACCACTATCTGGCTGTTGCAATTAACTATCTGTTCCAGCACCGCCCGCAGTGGGGCAAAGAGGTGGCCGTCGGTAAAACGCTGGTTTCCTCCGCGATGATCGACCGCGTGGTCGAGGCGCTGGGCCGCAAGCTGGTGGAAGTGCCGGTCGGCTTCAAATGGTTCGTTGACGGTTTGCACGACGGCAGCTTCGGCTTCGGCGGTGAAGAGAGCGCGGGCGCATCTTTCCTGCGTTTCGACGGCACGCCATGGTCAACCGATAAAGACGGCATCATCATGTGCCTGCTTGCGGCGGAAATTACCGCAGTCACCGGTAAGAACCCGCAGGAACATTACAATGACCTGGCGGCACGCTTTGGTGCACCAAGCTATAACCGTATTCAGGCTGGCGCGACGTCAGCCCAGAAAGCGGCCCTGTCCAAACTCTCACCGGAGATGGTCAGCGCAAGCACCCTGGCGGGCGACCCGATCACCGCACGTCTGACGGCGGCACCGGGCAACGGCGCATCCATTGGTGGTCTGAAAGTGATGACCGAGAACGGCTGGTTCGCCGCGCGTCCGTCCGGTACGGAAGATGCGTACAAAATCTATTGCGAAAGCTTCCTCGGCGCTGAGCACCGTCAGCAGATTGAGAAAGAAGCGGTAGAGATTGTCAGCGAAGTGCTGAAAAACGCGTAAGTGCGGTATGGGTGCGGGCTGATGCCCTCACCCCGGCACTCTCCCATAGGGAGAGGGAGAAAACCCTAAAAACGGCAACCCATGGGTTGCCGTTTTGCTTTGACCTCGAAGGCCCGGTAAGCGCTAGAGCCACCGGGCTTTTTTTAACTATGCTTATTCTTCAATTCAAACCGTGGTGACACCAGACCGTACAGCGTCCAGCCCATAAAGGTCACCATCGCCCCGTAGAGCATCGCTTCCTGGCCGGATGAGTAGAGCGCATAGAAGCTGTAGATTGCCCCAATCAGCGCCACGATATTGGCCGCACGCGCTTTGCGTGGATCCACCTTCGCCACCTTCTGGATGATCACCAGCGCTGCCATCGACAGAATATACGGAATGATGTTCGTCACCACCGCCAGGTTAACCAGCACGTTGAACTGGCTGTTCAGCGACGGGCTAATGGTCATCAACGATAATCCACTCTGGAAGATAACAATCGCCAGCATGCCCTGCACCGGCGCATCCGATTTGGTCACGCGGGAGAAGATTTTCGGGAAGTAACCTTCATCGGCCGAGGATTTAAACACCTGCGCGATGGTGAACTGCCAGCCGAGGAGTGAACCGCAGCAGGACATCACCATCAGACCCATAATCACCTTCCCGACTTCTGGGGTGAACATCTGCGCGAAGGCCAGTCCGAAGGGCGCCGTGGAGTTAGCCAGATCCATATTCGGTACGATGCCTGCAATCACGTTAGTCGAGACGATATAGATCACCGCCGCGCCCAGCGTGCCGCCGAGGACCGCAATCGGCACGTTCTTTTCCGGATTCTCTACCACTTCCGCGTTCGCGCAGGCGGATTCCAGACCCAGGAAGGCCCAGAGCGTCATGGCGATAGAAGAGCCGACCGCGGTAAAGAACGGCACATGGTGCGGGTTCCAGGAGTTGGCGTAGAGCGTCGGGCTAAACCAGAACCAGCCGATGATGCACAGGCCGATAACCGGGATAATCACGCCCCAGACGGTGATGCTTGAGAGCTGTCCGGTGATACGAGCGCCGCCAAAGTTAGCCACGGTGCAGATCCACAGCACGCCGATGGTCGCCAGCCCAATTTGCACAGGACTGAGCGTCGCGCCAAACAGCTCCGTACCGTAACCCACGGCTGAGATGGCAATCGCCACGTTGGCGATCAGCAGCGACACGCCGTAGGTGTAGTTGGCCATAAAGTTGCCCGACTTGCCAAAGGCGTATTCGGCGTAGCCGCCCATGCCGCCTGACTTACGGCTGAACATCCCGCACTTGGCGAACGCCCACGCCAGCGCCATTGAACCGACTGCCGTCACCAGCCAGGAGATGATAGAGATGGTACCCACCTCTGCCAGTTTGGTGGGCAGCATGATAATCCCGGAGCCCATCATGTTCACCATGGTGAGGATGGTCAGCTGCACCACGCCCATCTTATTGGACTTACTCATAATTTCTCTCCTTTCAGCAGCGCGGGCTGAGCGGCGGGTTGTTTGATGACGTTACAGCGAACCTGTTTGCGACCCTCACACTCCTCGACGTACACACCCTGCAGCTCCGGCGCGAAGCCCGGCAGAAGGTTGATGCCTTCTTCCAGCGCGGCAAAGTAGCGCAGCACGGAACCGCCCCAGACTTCCCCTGGAACCACGCACAATACCCCCGGTGGATAAGGGAGCGCGCCTTCGGCGGCGATGCGGCCTTCCGCGTCGCGCAGGGAGACCAGTTCAACCTCACCGCGCAGATAGGCGTAGTTCGCGTCCTGCGGGTTCATCATCACGCGCGGGAAGTGAGACTTGCGGAACATCTCTTTCTGCAGCTGTTTCACGTTGTGGCGGGCGTACAGGTCATGCATTTCCTGGCAGATCTGGCGCAGGGTGTAATCCGCGTAACGTTCCGGATGTTGTTTGTAGAGAGAAGGCAGGACGTCTTTCAGCGGAACATCGCTCTCGAGCAGTTTTTCGAAGCGCACCAGCTGCGCCACCAGCTGCTGCAGTTTGCCCATATCTTCCGCAGGCGTGAGCAGGAACAGGATCGAGTTGAGATCGCATTTTTCCGGCACGATGCCGTTTTCACGCAGGAAGTTGGCAAGGATAGTGGCGGGCACGCCGAAGTCGTCATACTCCCCGGTGCGGGCGTTGATGCCCGGTGTGGTCAGCAGGAGCTTGCACGGGTCGATAAAATACTGATGCTCAGCGTAGCCTTCAAAGGCGTGCCAGTTTTCACCCGGTACGAAGTGGAAGAAGCGCAGATCGGTCGCAATTTCCGCCGTGTCCCAGCTTTCCCACGGGCGGCCATCCACCGTCTCCGGCACGAAGGGGCGCAGATATCGGCAGTTCTCCAGGATCAGCTTGCGCGCTTCGATACCGTTCACCACGCAATCCATCCACATGTTGCGGCCGCTCTGGCCTTCATGCATACGGGCGTTAATGTCCAGCGCAGCGAACAGCGGATAAAACGGGCTGGTGGAGGCGTGCATCATAAAGGCATTGTTCAGCCGCTTGTGCGGGACATAGCGCTGTTGCCCTTTGATATGGCTGTCTTTCTTATGGATTTGCGAGGTCTGCGAGAAGCCGGCCTGCTGTTTATGCACGGACTGGGTGACCAGGATCCCCGGATCGTTTTCGTTCAGCTCCAGCAGCAGCGGAGAGCAGTCGGCCATCATCGGAATAAACTGCTCGTAACCCACCCAGGCCGAGTCAAACAGAATGTAATCACACAGATGCCCAATCTTATCCACCACCTGACGGGCGTTATAGATGGTGCCATCGTAGGTACCCAGCTGGATCACAGCCAGACGGAACGGACGCGCATCGCGCGCACGGCCCGGTGCAACTTCGGCCACCAGCTCGCGCAGGTACTGTTCTTCAAAACAGTGGGCGTCAATGCCGCCGATAAAGCCGTACGGGTTGCGCGCGGTTTCCAGATAGACCGGCGTTGCGCCTGCCTGGAGTAGGGCACCGTGATGGTTGGATTTGTGGTTGTTGCGGTCGAACAGCACCAGGTCGCCCGGCGTGAGCAGGGCGTTAAGTACCACTTTGTTGGATGACGAGGTGCCGTTCAGCACGAAGTAGGTCTTATCGGCATTAAAGACCTTCGCCGCATGTTGCTGCGCAATGCACGGCGCGCCTTCGTGAATCAGCAGATCGCCCATCGCCACGTCGGCGTTACACAGGTCGGAGCGGAAAAGCGTCTCGCCAAAGAAATCCACAAACTGATTACCGGCAGGATGACGGCGGAAGAACTGGCCACCCTGATGCCCCGGGCAGTCAAACGCGCTGTTGCCCTGCTTCACATAGTCGACAAGGGCGCGGAAAAACGGCGGGCGCAGCTGGGTTTCATACTTCTGGGCCGCCGCTTCCAGCTGGCGTCCATAAAAGTCGTTGCTGGTGTCTGAATACTCAAATACGCCGTGAATGCGCGATAAATAGTCTGCCGGAATGAATTCCTCTTTGTGCGTCGCGACAAAAACAGGAATGCCAAAACCGGTGGCTTCTATTTCGTCCAGGATACCGCTGGCAATATCCGTGACCGCCAGAACAATGGCGGCAACATCAATATAATCAGAGGCACGGACATCTACCAGTTCACGCTGGGTAGTAAAGCAATCCGGACATGCACGACTGGCTGCGATTTTTAAACTTTTCATCTTTCTCTCTTTATTTTAGGTAATAAGCGTCCCTCGATTTCCTGCAAGAAAGAAATCGATAATTTACCGGAAAAAAAGCAAAGGGTGGCCGCTGATTAAAATCAGTGAATTGCTTTTTTGATGATTGAAATTCAGTCCGCCCGGTGCGGATGAGTCTGAATTAAAATGAATGAGCGCACGAGTTCACAGGCAATCGCCTGTAAAATAAGGTGTTTCAGGATAACCTGTAAGCGGGTGCGCCAGAAGTCGAAGGACTACCGGGCATTAAAGAGATGAAAGTCAAAGCAGTTTCGGTGGGCAAACATCATGATATGTGTTGTCCGCCTTATATGGGGCATTAAGCGATTGTTGTTTTCCATGTTTCATTTTCCTTTCAGTAATTGAAAGCATGGTCATTTTATCCAGGAAAAGGCGATTAACCGTGAGGTAGATCACCGTTAACCGATCAAATCAGAAATAAATATTCGTTTTAGATGAATATCGCAGATCAAAATTCTGATTTGTTGGTGTTACGTTAACAGGTTGTGTTATCAATGTTTTAAATGAACAAGAATAACCCGTAAAAATAATGCATGGGTTATTTATGAAATATTTTCTGAGGTATTTTGATTTTATTTAAAAATAAAATGAATAGTTATTCAAAGCATAAACCGATAACCGATACCGGTTTCAGTTAATAAATGGCGAGGGCGAGCGGGATCAACTTCGAGTTTCTGACGAAGATGTCCCATATATATGCGTAAATAATGACTATGTTCCACCGCGTTGGGCCCCCACACCTGACTTAACAGCTGGCGTTGGGTGAGAACCTTGCCGTGGTTGTTGAGCAGAACGGCGAGCAGGCGAAATTCTATTGGCGTCAGATGGATTTCTTCTTCACCGCGCACAATGCGCCGCGCGGCCAGGTCAACCCGGATATCCCCAAACGCGTAGGTTGGGTCAGCGGGCGTGGTTGCGCTGTGGCGACGCAGCGCCACGCGAAGGCGAGCCTGTAGTTCGCCGATACCAAAAGGTTTAATCAGATAGTCATCCGCCCCGGCATCCAGCGCCGCGATTTTATCCGTCTCTTCCGTACGCGCGGAGAGCACGAGGATCGGCATCTGGCTCCACTGACGAACTTCCCGGATAAAATCGATGCCGTCGCCGTCCGGCAGACCAAGATCGAGGATCACCAGGTCCGGCTTGCGGGTGGCGGCTTCAATTAAACCCCGCTGAAGCGTACCCGCATCATGAACGCGCAGACCGTCCCCTTCCAGCGCAGCGCGCAGAAAACGGCTAATGGCGATCTCATCTTCAACAATCAGAACGTTGATCACAAATCCTCTGGTAATTCATTAAGTTCTGGCGGGGTTTCCAGAGGAAGTGTAACACAAAACCGCGCGCCGCCTTCGGGACGATTCTCTGCGGAGATGGACCCGCCATGGACGTCAATGATCGCCTGGCAAATCGCCAGCCCCAGCCCCACGCCCGGAATGGCCGACTCCTTATTGCCGCGCGCGAATTTTTCGAAAATAGCCAACTCCTGCCCGGCGGGAATGCCGGGTCCGGTATCCCAGACGTCAAGATGAAGCGTGCCGTCGTCCACCGTCGCATCCACGCCAATTTGCGCGCTGGCGCCCGCATATTTTCCGGCATTTTCCAGCAGGTTGATCAGCACCCGTTCAAACAGCGGACCATCAACGTGAATTAAGGTCAGGGGCTCGGGCATGTTCAGCGCAATATGCCGCCCGCCCAGGCCGGGTTCGAGCATTTTCAGGGCGCTGCCCACCACCTCTTCAAGCGTGAGCCACTCTTTTTTGAGGTTAAAACCGCCTGACTGGATACGCGCCATATCGAGCAGGTTATTCACCAGACGCGTGGTATTCAGGACATGCTGGCGGATCTCGCTGGCCTGAAGGGCGTGTTTAGAGCCTTCCGCCGCCAGGTCGAGCGTCAGGATTTCTGACTGACCAAACAGGACGGTGAGCGGGGTTCGCAGATCGTGAGAGAGCGCCGCCAGCAGCGAGTTACGAATGCTTTCTCGCTCGCTCGCCAGCCGGGCCTGTTCTTCGCTGGCGGTGAGGGCCAGCCGCTCCAGCGCGCTGGCAACCAGCAGCGTAAAGGTCTCCAGCAGCCGCTGCTGTTCGGGGATCATCAGCTGGCGCAGGTTTGAGGGCTCAACAATCACCAGCCCCTGATTTTTATCGGCGCTGCGCAGCGGCAGAATTTGATAGGGCACGCCGGGCAGGGTGTCGGTCCCTGCGCCCGCAGGTAACCCTTTGTCAAAGCTCCAGCGCGCGATGGCTTCGTCCCAGGGCGTCATGCCTGAGGCCGACGTCAGCGGGCGCAGCTTGCCGTGTTCGTCCGGGAGCAAAATCAGGTTGCTGGCATGAAACGTCGAACGAATAAACTGCTCGCTGGTCTGCACGATATCCAGCGGCGTGCGTCCCACCGCCAGCGATTTCGACATCTCATAGAGATGGCGCGTGCGCTGCTCGCGATAGCGGGCAATACGCGCCTGATAGCGCACGCCCGCCGTCAGATTCCCGATCACCAGCCCGACGGTGAGCATCACCGCGAAGGTAAGAATGTACTGTACGTCCGACACGGCGAGCGTCCCGCGGGGGGCAATAAAGAACAGATCGAAGCTGATGACGTTGATGACCGTCGCCAGTACCGACGGCCAGCGACCGTAAAAGAGCGCCACCACCACCACGCCAAGCAGGTAGATCATCACCAGGTTGGCGGCATCAAACGCGATCAGCCACTGGCTGGCAATCACGGTAATCAGGGCGCAGAGCACGACGGCGACAAGACAGCCGCGCAGCTGAATGCGCCATTTATCGCTGAAGGCACGGCTGTCCGGCGCGCGGCTGGGTAACGGCGTGGGCTTATCATCCAGCGCCACGATCACCAGGTCCAGATCCGGTGCGCGGCGTGCCAGCTTGTCGGCAAAGGATTCGCGGCTAAACCAGCGGCGATGCTGGCGACGGCCAATCACGATTTTCCCCAGATTGTGCTCACGGGCGTAGCGCAAAATGGCTTTATCTTCCTGAGGGTCAGAAAGGGTGGCGGTTTCGGCACCCAGCTCCTGCGCCAGGCGAAGCGAACTCAATATCGCGCGGCGCTGGTTCTCGGGCAGCGCGTGCAGCTGCGGCGTTTCGACATAAACCGCATGCCAGACGCTGCCAAATTTGGCCGCCAGGCGCGCGGCGGTGCGGACAAGCTTTTCATTGCCGCTGCCGTGCCCTACGCACAGAAGGATGGCATCTCGCGTATGCCAGACGCGCTCCTGGCCCTGCAGGTCGCGCCAGGCTCGCATCTGATCGTCGACGCGATCGGCAGTACGACGCAGGGCCAGCTCGCGCAGGGCAATCAGGTTGCCTTTACGGAAGAAATGCTCGATGGCGCGCTCGGCCTGGCCGGCGATATAGACTTTGCCTTCATGCAGGCGCTGGCGCAAATCGTCGGGGGGCAGGTCGACTAGTACCACTTCATCGGCAGAATCAAAGAAGGGGTCGGGCACCGTCTCGCGTACCTGAATGCCGGTCACGCCGCTGACCACGTCGTTCAGGCTCTCCAGATGCTGAACGTTAACCGTCGTGAATACATCGATGCCGGCTTCGAGTAGTTCTTCTACATCCTGCCAGCGTTTTGGATGGCGTGAGCCTGGCGCATTGCTGTGGGCCAGTTCGTCCATCAGGATAAGGGCGGGACGGCGGGCGAGGGCGGCATCGAGATCGAATTCGGTGACTAACCGACCGCGGTGGCTGATGCGGCGGGGCGGCTGGGGGGCCAGCCCCTTCAGCAGCGATGCGGTCTCTTTGCGTCCGTGGGTTTCTACCACGCCTATCAATATATCGAGCCCCTGCGCCCGAAGCCGCTGGGCTTCCGTCAGCATGGCGAAGGTTTTCCCGACGCCTGCGCAGGCGCCAAAGAAAATTTTCAGTTTGCCGCGATGGGCTTCGGCCGTCTGTTCAAGCAGCCTGTCCGGATCCGGGCGCATGGGCTCGTCGGTCATTTAGTTTTTCCTTAGCGCGTCCAGCGCCAGATTCAGCTCAACAATATTCACCACGGGCATGCCGATAAAGCCGACCAGCGGCTTTTGCGTGTGCTCTGCAACCAGCTGGCTAACCTGCTCGACGGTCAGCTGACGGGCCGCGGCGACGCGCGGGATTTGCCATGCCGCGGCTGCCGGCGTCAGGCTGTAGTCCAGCCCGCTGGCCGAGGCGGTCACCAGCTCTACGGGCACCTCACGGCTGGCCTGCGGATTAGCGGCGCGCAGGGCTGCCACGCGCTCAGCAACGGCTTTGTCCAGCTCGGGGTTGCTGCCCGCCAGGTTACTGCCGCCGGATGCCATCGGATTATACGGGCTTTCGGCAGTGGCGGAAGGGCGTCCCTGGAAGTAACGGGCATCCGTAAAGTTCTGACCAATCAGGCGCGAACCGCGGTTTTCACCGTTTTGCATAATCAGCGAGCCGTTGGCCCGATCCTTAAACCACCACTGGCCCAGCGCGGTGGTCACCAGCGGGTACAGCCCGCCGGTAATGAGAGACAGCAGAATAAACAGAAGTATAGCGGGGCGTAACATCGTCATTTGATTCACCTTTTAAACCAGGCCGAACAGCGTCAACAGCAGGTCGATAACTTTGATACCGATGAAAGGCACCACCAGCCCGCCCAGACCGTAAATCCACAGGTTGCGGCGCAGCATGGCGGCGGCCGTGAGCGGCTTATAGCTCACGCCTTTCAGCGCCAGCGGGATCAGGAAGACAATAATCAGGGCGTTAAAGATCACTGCGCTCAGAATGGCCGATGCCGGAGAGTGCAGGTGCATCACGTTCAACGCGTTTAATTGCGGGTAGGTCGCAGCAAACGCCGCCGGAATGATGGCGAAATATTTCGCCACATCGTTGGCGATACTGAACGTAGTCAGCGACCCGCGCGTCATCAGCATCTGCTTGCCAATGTGCACCACTTCAATCAGCTTGGTCGGGTTAGAGTCGAGGTCGACCATGTTGCCCGCCTCTTTTGCCGCCTGGGTACCGGAGTTCATTGCCACCGCCACGTCGGCCTGCGCCAGGGCAGGGGCGTCGTTGGTACCGTCGCCGGTCATCGCCACCAGGCGGCCTTCCGCCTGATACTGACGAATCAACGCCAGTTTCGCTTCCGGTGTGGCTTCGGAAAGAAAATCATCCACGCCCGCTTCGGCGGCAATCGCCGCGGCGGTAAGACGGTTATCCCCGGTGATCATCACCGTTTTGATCCCCATTTTACGCAGCTGGGCAAAGCGCTCCT
Organism: Enterobacter sp. CGMCC 5087; assembly: GCF_003144775.1. Lineage (NCBI taxonomy): Bacteria > Pseudomonadati > Pseudomonadota > Gammaproteobacteria > Enterobacterales > Enterobacteriaceae > Enterobacter > Enterobacter sp. CGMCC 5087. The sequence continues at coordinate 14,069 of NZ_QFXN01000244.1, forward strand.
TGATACCGCCTTTGACGATATCCTTCAGGGCAATCACCCCCAGCACGTGTGCGCCCTCGGCCACCACCAGCGGCGTCGCCCCCTGACGGGCCACGCTTTCGACCAGGCTGTCCACTTCAGGTGGGAAGTGGCCGTTGTTGGCCTCAATGTGGCGACGGATAGCGTCAACAGAGCCTTTGCGGATCATGCGATCCTGAATGTTAATGCCGCTCATGCGGGTTTGCGCCGTGAAGGGCACGAAAGTGGCGTGCAGGCTCTGAACGTCGCGCTGGCGCAGGTTAAAGCGCTGCTTGGCGAGGATCACGATACTGCGGCCTTCCGGGGTTTCATCGGCAAGCGAAGAGAGTTGTGCGGCATCCGCCAGCGTTTTTTCATCCACGCCGGGGGCGGGCAGGAAATCTGACGCCTGGCGGTTACCGAGGGTAATGGTCCCGGTTTTATCCAGCAGTAAGACGTCCACGTCACCGGCGGCTTCCACCGCCCGCCCGCTGGTGGCGATGACGTTGGCACCGAGCATACGGCTCATGCCGGCTACGCCGATGGCTGACAGCAGCCCACCAATGGTGGTGGGGATCAGGCAGACCAGCAGCGCCACCAGCACCGTGATGGTGACCGCGGTGCCGCCATAGGCTGAGAACGGCCACAGCGTCGCGGTTGCCAGCAGGAAGACGATGGTCAGGGCCACCAGCAGGATGGTCAGGGCAATCTCGTTCGGCGTTTTACGACGCTGCGCGCCTTCCACCATGGCGATCATCCGGTCGAGGAAGGTTTCCCCCGGGTTAACGCTACACTGGATCACCAGCCAGTCGGAGAGAATGCGCGTCCCGCCCGTCACGGAGGCGAAATCGCCGCCGGATTCGCGGATAACCGGCGCGGACTCCCCTGTAATGGCGCTTTCATCCACCGAGGCGCCCCCTTCGATGACTTCACCGTCGCAAGGGATAATGTCACCGGCCTCTACCAGAACCACATCGCCTTTGCGCAGTTCATCAGCCGGAACGTGGTCCATCTGCGCGCCGTATTTCGGTTCACGTAGCTTGCGCGCGAAGGCGGTTTTCTTCACCCCTTTCAGGCTGTTGGCCTGGGCTTTACTCCGGCCTTCCGCCAGCGCTTCCGCAAAGTTGGCGAACAGCACGGTAAACCACAGCCACAGGCTGATGGCGCCGGTAAACATCGCATTTCCCGGCATGTGGCCCGTACCCATGGCAATCGCCAGGGCGGTGGTCAGCACGCTTCCCGCCCAGACAATAAACATCACCGGGTTATACCACTGCACGCGCGGACTCAGCTTTTTCACCGCATCCATGAGCGCCTGGCGAACTAATGACGGTTCGAACAGGGCCAGTTGTTTACGACTCATGACAATTTCTCCGCAAAATCAGCGTAAAGAGAGGTATTCCGCGACCGGGCCTAACGCGAGGGCGGGGATAAAGGTCAGGGCGCCGACCAGTAACACGGTACCCGTCAGCAGGCCGATAAACAGCGCGCCGTGGGTCGGCAATGTCCCGGTGGTGGTCGGTTGGATTTTTTTATTCACCAGCGATCCGGCAATCGCCAACACCGGCACAATGATCCCGAAGCGACCCACAAACATGCAGAACGCCAGCAGGCAGTTCCAGAACGGTGAGTTGGCGCTTAAGCCCGCAAAGGCGCTGCCGTTGTTGTTGGCGGCAGAAGAGACGGCATACAGCACTTCGCTAAAACCGTGAATGCCGGGGTTAAAGATGCCGCTGCGTCCGGCCTCGGTCATCAGCGCAAGCGCGGTGCCAAGAAGCACAAGCGCAGGGGTGACCAGAATCGCCAGCGCGGTTAATTTCATCTCGCGAACGTCGATTTTTTTACCGAGGTATTCCGGGGTGCGGCCAATCATCAAACCGGCAATAAACACCGCCAGCAGCACGAACAGCAGCATGCCGTAAAGACCCGAGCCCACGCCGCCAAAGACGACTTCACCAATCTGCATCAGCCACATCGGGATCATGCCACCCAGCGCCGTAAAGGAATCGTGCATGGCGTTGACTGCTCCGCACGAAGCCGCCGTGGTGACCACCGCATACAGGCTGCTGGCGAGAATGCCAAAGCGGCTCTCTTTACCTTCCATGTTGATATTGCTGTTGGCCCCCAGCTGCATGAAATGGCTGTTGCCGCTCCATTCAGCCCACATCACCAGCGCCACGCAGACCACAAAGATCAGAGACATGGTCCAGAGCAAGGTGCGGCCCTGACGGCGATCGTTAACCACATCACCAAAGGCAAAGCAGAGCGCGGCGGGGATCAGGAAAATCGCCAGCATCTGCACAAAATTGGTCAATGCGGTAGGGTTTTCAAACGGATGTGACGAGTTGGCGTTGAAGAAGCCCCCCCCGTTCGTTCCGAGCATTTTGATGGCTTCCTGTGACGCCACTGGCCCCATCGGCAGGAGCTGTTTTGCACCTTCCAGCGAGGTATAGGACGCGTAAGGCATCAGGTTTTGCAGGGTGCCCTGCTGGATAAAGAACAGCGCGATCAGCAGCGCAATTGGCAGCAGGATCCACAGCGTAATGCGGGTCAGATCCACCCACGCGTTACCCAGGGTATTGATTTTCTGACGCGCAAAAGCACGCGTCAGCGCGAAGATCACCGCGATACCGCTGGCGGCAGAGAGGAAGTTTTGCACGGTTAGCCCGACCATCTGGCTGAAGTAGCTCAGCGTGGTTTCACCGGCGTAGGACTGCCAGTTGGTGTTAGTGACAAAGCTCACCGCCGTGTTCAGCGCAAGATGCCAGGAGAGGCCCGGTAACTGTTGCGGATTCAGCGGCAGGATGCCCTGCAACATCAGCATGGCAAAAAGCGCAATGAGCCCAACGATATTCAGCAGCAGAATGGCGATCAGATACTGACGCCAGTTCATCTCCCGATCCTCTATTCCCAGTACGCGCCAGATCCCTTTTTCAACGCTTCCCGTGCCGGGCAAAGGAACGTTGTTGATCAATCGTGCCAGTCCCGATCCCAGTGGCCTTGCCAGAATGAACAGTACCACTAAGAAGCTGGCAATAAGCAGAAACGCCTGAGCAGCCATCAGAAGGCCTCCGCATTTATCAGGGCATAGACCAGATAACCCAATAACAGGAACACCAGCACGATGCCGGCAATAAGACCTGCACTCACAATCCACCTCCGGGTGACTTTCGTTGTTGTACTAACGGTAGGATTTCCGGCGCAAAGATTTCGCAAAAATGGGGAGGGCGGGTGTAAAAAAAGTATAAAAATGGCAAAGCCCACAATTTAACTATTGATAAGTAAACTGTTAACTTTTTTGTAACTTAATTACGGAGAGAATGTAAATATTCACTTAATGGGCAAAAATAAGTGGTCGGATGAGTAGTAAAATTACAAACAAAGCGATATTATTTTAGCCAGGTCACAGATTTTGAATTTTCCGGATGACGTTTCCGGCCAACTATAGGGGAGAAAAATATGGATCTTTATAAAGAGTATCCGGCTCATATCGTGTTCTTGCGCCGCGCTTTCGCCGTAGTGGCTGGCGTGCTGGCTCTGCCGGTGATGCTGTTCTGGAAAGATCGTGCACGTTTTTACAGCTATCTGCACCGCGTCTGGGCGAAAACCAGCGAGAAGCCGGTGTGGATGGATCAGGCCGAGAAAGCGACCTGCGATTTCTACTGATACTAAGACTACACACATAGCAATAAAAAAACCGCCAACAGCAATGTGGCGGTTTTTTTGTCCCTCGGGATTCGCGGTCCGTTGGGTGGTTTTGCAGCCCCTACCCGGGATTTTTATCATACCCTCCTGTAAGCAGATGGCAATCCCTCGAAGCCTTTATAAATTCCTAATTTTATTCGAGTATCTTACCTTCTCAGCGGATGTTAATTATGATGCTGCGTCCCTTTCCGCCATCTCGCAAATGGGCATCGGTCCTGGGAAAGGTGTATTTACAGCCGTAAAGCAGCCCGCCTACCCGGGCTTGTGTCCACCGACTTATCACCGGTGGTGAACGGTGGAGCGGTTAGCAGCAGGGACCGCATAATGAAACGCTATTTTTGCATCGCGTTCATTGTCGCCAGCGTACTCGTTGTAAAGAGCGATGAGCCGAATGGGTTTGTCGCTTTATCCACGATAGCGCAGGACAAGTAGCGCCAAGGCCGCCTCGGGCGGCCTTTTTTATTTCATCCCGTCTACACTTCATGGCAAAGTAGTTCAATGCATGCTTTTTCCTTTTACGGCATGCCCTTACGGACATAATGGATAATTGCCTGGAGTTTTATGCCCACCCATCTGGTTTGGTTTCGCGCGGACCTGCGCGTACATGACAACATCGCCCTTGCGGCAGCCTGCCGCGCCAAAGACGCTAACGTATTGGCACTGTTTATGGCCACGCCCGAGCAGTGGCGGCAGCACGATATGGCCCCCCGGCAGGCGGCCTTGCTCCGGGCGTATCTGAACGATCTGCAGCACTCGCTCGCTGGAAAAGGCATACCGCTTCTCTATAAAGAGGTGAGTGATTTTGCGGCACAGCTTCAGACGGTGCAGGAGATATGTAAGCAGCACAACGTCACGCATCTTTTTTACAACTATCAGTACGAATTCAACGAGCAGCAGCGCGACCGTCAGCTGGAGAAGATGCTGGAAGGGGTGGTCTGCGAAGGGTTTGATGACAGCGTGATGCTGGCACCGGGCAGCGTGATGACCGGCAACCACGAGATGTATAAAGTTTTTACTCCGTTCAAAAATGCCTTTATCAAACGTCTGAAAGAGGCGCTGCCGGAGTGCGTTGCCGCGCCTGCCGTGCGAGGCGAAGCCATAAAAGAGCTGCCTGAGCTGACGTTTGATTACCCTCAGCAGCCGTTTGATGAAACGCTATTCCCCGCCGATGAGAAAGCGACCATCGCCCAACTGCGCCAGTTCTGCAAGCAG
>NZ_QFXN01000245.1:0-8084 GCF_003144775.1 Enterobacter sp. CGMCC 5087
CAGTTACGACGCGCGTCGAGATTTTCCCGCCATCGAGGGTACCAGCCGCCTGTCGGCCAGTCTGGCGCTGGGCGCGATCTCACCGCGCCAGTGTTTGCATCGTCTGCTGGCGGAGCAGCCGCAGGCGCTGGAGGGCGGCGCAGGGTCTGTCTGGCTGAATGAACTTATCTGGCGCGAGTTCTACCGCCATCTGATGACGTATCACCCTGATTTATGTAAACATCGGCCCTTCATTGGCTGGACCGATAATGTAAAGTGGCAATCGAATGATAAGCAGCTGAAAGCCTGGCAAAGTGGGCAGACGGGCTATCCGATAGTCGATGCCGCCATGCGTCAGCTTAATAAGATGGGGTGGATGCACAACCGCCTGCGGATGATTACCGCCAGCTTTTTGGTGAAGGATCTGCTTATCGACTGGCGTATCGGAGAGCGCTATTTTATCTCTCAGCTGATCGATGGCGATCTCGCGGCGAATAACGGCGGCTGGCAGTGGGCGGCCTCTACCGGCACCGATGCCGCACCCTATTTCCGGATTTTCAATCCGACCACGCAGGGGCAAAAATTTGATGCGGACGGCGAGTTTATCCGCCGCTGGGTGCCTGAACTTAACGGTATACCTGCTAAAGCGATCCACGAACCGTGGGCATGGGCGGATAAACAGCGTGTAAAGCTGGATTACCCTCGTCCGATTGTCGACCATAAACAGGCGCGTGTCGCCACGCTGGCGGCGTACGAAGCTGCCCGCAAAGCATAAGAGAGTGATGATGAAAAACAGCGAACTGGAAAGCCTGATTAACGAAAAACTGAACAGTACCTCCTTCAGCGATTACGGCCCGAACGGGCTCCAGGTTGAAGGCCGTGAGACGGTGCAAAAAATTATCACCGGCGTGACGGCAAGCCAGGCGCTGCTGGACGAGGCCGTTCGTCAGAACGCCGACGCGGTGATTGTTCATCACGGTTACTTCTGGAAAAACGAATCGCCGATTATTCGCGGGATGAAGCGCAATCGTCTGAAAACGCTGCTGGCTAATGACATCAACCTGTACGGCTACCACCTGCCGCTGGATGCGCACCCGGAGCTCGGCAACAACGTCCAGCTGGCGCAGCTACTGGGGATTACCGTGATGGGTGAAATTGAGCCGCTGGTGCCGTGGGGCGAGCTGGCGATGCCGGTGCCAGGACTGGAGCTGGCCTCGTGGATTGAAGCGCGCCTGGGTCGTCGTCCGCTGTGGAGCGGTGATACCGGTCCGGATACGGTGAAGCGTGTCGCATGGTGTACCGGTGGCGGTCAGGGCTTTATCGACAGCGCCGCGCGTTTCGGCGTCGATGCTTTTATCACCGGCGAGGTTTCCGAGCAGACCATTCATTCGGCGCGTGAACAGGGGCTGCATTTTTACGCGGCTGGCCATCACGCCACCGAGCGCGGTGGCATTCGCGCCCTCAGCGAGTGGCTGACAGAAAATACCGATCTGGATGTGACCTTTATTGATATCCCTAACCCAGCCTGACGAGAGGTAGTTAAGTGCAGCGAGCGCGTTGTTATCTTCTGGGTGAAACCGCAGTGGTTCTGGAGCTTGAACCACCGGTGACGCTTGCCACGCAAAAGCGTATCTGGCGGCTGACCCAGCGTCTGGCCGACATGCCTGAAGTGGTTGAGACCATTCCGGGTATGAATAACATAACCGTCGTGCTGCGTAGCCCGCATACCCTGGCGCTGGATGCCATTGAACGTTTGCAGCGCTGGTGGGAAGAGAGCGAGGCGCTGGAGCCGGAGTCGCGCGCCATTCAGATCCCGGTCGTTTATGGCGGTACGGGTGGGCCAGATCTTGGCGTGGTGGCAGACCACTGCGGATTAACAGAAAAGCAGGTTGTTGAGCTGCACAGCTCGGCTGACTACGTGGTCTGGTTCCTGGGATTTCAGCCTGGATTCCCGTATCTGGGCGGATTATCTCCCCGGCTGCATACGCCACGCCGTGCCGAGCCGCGCGTGAGCGTGCCGGCGGGGACGGTGGCTATCGGCGGTGAGCAGACCGGCGTTTATCCGCTGACATCGCCTGGCGGCTGGCAGCTTATAGGGCATACCGCTACACCGTTATTTGAACCCGGGCTGGAGACGCCAATACTCTTGCGTCCCGGGGATACCCTTCGCTTTATCCCGCAGAAGGAGGGGGTATGTTAACGCTTATTCGCGCCGGGCTTTACACCTCCGTACAGGATGCCGGTCGCTTTGGTCTGCGCCAGTCGGGCGTGAGCTACTGCGGTGCGCTTGACCGTCCTTCGCTGGAGATTGCCAACCTGCTTGTGGGCAACGAAGGCAGCACGGCGGCGCTAGAAATTACGCTGGGTCAGTGTGTGATTGAGTTTGGTCAGGAAACCTGGTTTGCCTTAACCGGCGCAGGGTGTGAGGCGACGCTGGATGGCAAAGCGGTGTGGACCGGCTGGCGGCTGCGGGCGAAAGCCGGGCAGCGCCTGACGCTCAAACGTCCGCTGCACGGTGTGCGTAGCTATCTCGCGGTGGCTGGCGGCATTGACGTGCCGGAGGTGCTGGGTTCATCCAGTACCGATCAGAAGGCCGGGATCGGCGGTCACGAAGGACGTTTGTTGCGCGACGGCGATCGGCTGGCAATCAAACCCTCCGCGCGCCATTTCTCGACCACGCAGGGCGTAAAACAGCTGCTGTGGGGAAACCAGATCCGCGCCTTACCGGGGCCGGAATATCATGAGTTTGACGAGGCTTCTAAAGAGTCCTTCTGGCGTGCGCCGTGGAAGATCAGCCCGCAGAGTAACCGCATGGGCTACCGCCTTCAGGGGCAGCCGCTGACCCGCACGACGGACCGGGAGCTGCTCTCCCACGGTTTATTGCCTGGGGTTATTCAGGTGCCGGGAAACGGTCAGCCCATCGTATTAATGAACGATGCGCAAACTACCGGCGGCTATCCGCGCATTGCCTGCATCATTGAAGCGGATCGCTACCATCTGGCGCAAATTCCCCTCGGCCAGCCGATTCACTTCGTGCAGTGTTCGCTGGAGGAGGCGCTTAAGGCGCGGCAGGATCAGCAGCGTTATCTTGAACAGCTGGCGTGGAGGCTTGATGGTAAAGATTGATTTGAACGCCGATCTCGGGGAGGGAAGCAGCGCTGATTCGGAACTGATGACTCTGGTCACCTCGGTCAATATCGCCTGCGGCTTTCATGCGGGTGATGCCCAAACCATGCTGGAGAGCGTGCGTAATGCCATTAAAAACGGCGTCGCGATTGGGGCTCACCCCAGCTTTCCCGATCGGGAAAACTTTGGCCGTACGGCGATGGATCTGCCCCCTGAGACGGTCTACGCTCAGGTGCTCTACCAGATCGGCGCGCTGGAGGCGATGGTGCGCGCCCAGAACGGCGTGATGCGCCACGTGAAGCCGCACGGCATGCTCTACAACCAGGCGGCGAAAGATGCGGATCTGGCGGACGCCATTGCCCGCGCGGTGTTGGACTGCAGCCCGCAGCTGATCCTTGTGGGTCTGGCGGGCAGCGAGCTTATTCGCGCCGGAGAACGGCTGGGGTTGACCACCCGTCAGGAAGTCTTTGCCGATCGGGGATACCAGCCGGACGGAAGCCTGGTGCCGCGGACGCAGGCCGGGGCGCTGATTACCGACGAAGCTAAAGCGCTGGCGCAGACGCTGGAGATGGTGCGCGCCGGGCGGGTGATCGCCGTGGACGGAACACCGGCAAACGTGCAGGCCGATACGGTATGTTTACACGGCGATGGCGAGCATGCGCTCCAGTTCGCGCGCCGCTTGCGGGCAGCGTTCTCTGAAGAGGGTATCCTCGTCAGCGCCGAATAATGACGATAAGGACACAAAGATGCCTGAAGGTCCGGAGATCCGCCGCGCGGCGGATAGCCTGGAGGCGGCGATAAAGGGCAAACCCCTGACGGATGTCTGGTTTGCTTTTCCTCAACTGAAACCGTTTGAATCACAGCTGGTGGGCCAGACGGTGACACATATTGAAACGCGCGGCAAAGCCTTGCTTACGCACTTTTCCCATAACCTGACGTTATATAGCCATAACCAGCTTTACGGCGTCTGGCGCGTGGTGGAGGCGGACGAGCAGCCGCAAACCACCCGCGTGCTGCGCGTCAGGCTGCAAACGGCGGATAAAGCGATCCTACTCTATAGCGCGTCGGATATCGAAATGCTTACGCCGGAGCAGCTGCTGACGCACCCGTTTCTGCAGCGGGTCGGGCCGGACGTGCTGGACATGCGCCTGACGGCGAGCGACGTGAAGGCCCGGCTGTTATCACCTAAATTCCGTAACCGACAGTTTTCCGGTTTGTTTCTCGACCAGGCCTTTCTGGCCGGGCTGGGCAACTACCTGCGGGTAGAGATCCTCTGGGAAGTCGGGCTGGCGGCGCAGCATAAAGCGTCTGAGCTGAATGATGAACAGCTGGAGGCGTTGTCCCACGCGCTGCTGGATATTCCGCGGCTCTCGTACAACACGCGCGGCGTGGCGGATGAGAACACGCATCACGGGGCGCTGTTCCGGTTCAAGGTGTTTCATCGGGCGGGGAAGAAGTGTGAGCGATGCGGCGGGATTATCGACAGGATTATGCTCTCTTCCAGACCTTTTTACTGGTGCCCGCACTGCCAGAAATAAAAGTAAAACGGTAACCCTTGGGTTACCGTTTTTAATGTTTCCACCCTCTCCCTGTGGGAAAGGGCCGGGGTGAGGGCATCAGGCCGCACCCAACATCTTTTAGCGCTTCAGGTCAGACTTAAAATCACGCTGCTCGTAGCCGGTATACAGCTGACGAGGACGGGCGATTTTCATGCCTTCGCTGTGCATTTCGTTCCAGTGCGCAATCCAGCCTACGGTACGGGCCATAGCGAAGATCACGGTAAACATGGAAGACGGAATGCCCATCGCTTTCAGAATAATGCCAGAGTAGAAATCGACGTTCGGGTAGAGTTTCTTCTCGATGAAGTACGGGTCGTTCAGTGCGATGTGTTCCAGCTCCATCGCCACTTCCAGCAGATCATCTTTGGTACCCAGCTCTTTCAGCACTTCGTGGCAGGTCTCACGCATCACGGTGGCGCGCGGGTCGTAGTTTTTGTAAACACGGTGACCGAAGCCCATCAGGCGGAAGGAGTCATTCTTGTCTTTCGCGCGACGCACGAACTCAGGAATGTGCTCAACGGTGCTGATCTCTTCCAGCATCTTCAGTGCCGCTTCGTTCGCGCCGCCGTGCGCCGGTCCCCACAGGGAAGCGATGCCCGCAGCGATACAGGCGAACGGGTTCGCGCCTGAAGAGCCCGCGGTACGGACGGTAGAGGTAGAGGCGTTTTGTTCGTGGTCAGCGTGCAGGATCAGAATACGGTCCATTGCGCGTTCCAGCACCGGGTTCACTTCGTACTCTTCGCACGGCGTGGAGAACATCATGCGCAGGAAGTTACCCGCGTAGGAGAGGTCGTTGCGCGGATACACAAACGGCTGGCCGATGGAGTATTTGTAGCACATCGCCGCCATGGTAGGCATTTTGGACAGCAGGCGGAACGCCGCGATATCACGGTGACGCGGGTTATTCACGTCAAGGGAGTCGTGGTAGAACGCCGCCAGCGCACCGGTGATACCGCACATCACCGCCATCGGGTGAGAGTCACGGCGGAACGCATGGAACAGACGGGTAATCTGCTCATGGATCATGGTGTGACGGGTCACGGTGGTTTTGAATTCATCGTACTGTGCCTGCGTCGGTTTTTCGCCGTTCAGCAGGATGTAGCACACTTCCAGATAGTTGGATTCGGTGGCTAACTGATCGATGGGGAAGCCGCGATGGAGCAGGATACCTTCGTCACCGTCAATGTAGGTGATTTTGGATTCGCAAGATGCGGTAGAGGTAAATCCAGGGTCAAAGGTGAATACACCTTTAGAGCCCAGCGTACGGATATCAATAACATCCTGACCGAGCGTGCCTTTTAGCACATCCAGTTCAATAGCAGTGTCACCATTTAGGGTGAGCGTTGCCTTTGTATCAGCCATTTACGGTCTCCTTAGCGCCTTATGCTTAAGACTGCGCTTTACCGGATTTGCTTTCAGCTGTTAATCACCGTTACCAGATTGTTATTTGGCTTTCCGCTCAGCTCACGAGGACAAACCAGGGTACAGAGCTATGGCGCCTTGCAGGTAAACGAATGAAATATCAGTGAAACCACAGCAAATCAGCGTTTTTGCAGTCCGAATTATTCAAACCTGTATATCACTAATAACTGTCCTGATAACTTCGGTCAATACCATCACACTGTTACATAACTATTTGTCAGGTGAAAGAGAGACCTCATAACTTTTGCGCATTATATGCCTTTTCTGATGACGTTTGTAACAATATTGTTTAACATTTGTCAAATCAGATGATTAAAAATTAAAAAGATGTTGTTATCGTGACCCTGATCACTGTTCCAGAGAAAACCCGACAAACTGTATGTAGGTTAATTGTAATGATTTTGTGAACGGCCTATACTGCCGCCAGGTCTCCGGAACACCCTGCAATCCCGAGCCACCCAGCGTTGTAACGTGTCGTTTAAGCATCTGGAAGCAGTGTTTTGCATGACGCGCAGTTATAGAAAAGGAACGCTGCTTGACCCGCATCGCAGTCCGGAGGAAGGAAACAATAAGAACAGCATGTGGGCGTTATTCATGATAAGAAATGTGAAAAAACAAAGACCTGTCAATCTGGATCTCAAAACGATCCGGTTCCCTGTAACAGCAATAGCGTCCATTCTGCACCGTGTTTCTGGTGTGATTACGTTTGTGGCGGTCGGTATTTTGCTGTGGTTACTGGGCACCAGCCTCTCTTCCCCTGAAGGATTCCTCCAGGCCTCTGCCATCATGAACAGCTTCTTCGTGAAATTCATCATGTGGGGCATTCTGACCGCGCTGGCGTACCACGTTGTCGTCGGTGTTCGCCATATGCTGATGGACTTTGGCTACCTGGAAGAGACTTTCGAAGCCGGGAAACGCTCCGCTAACATTTCATTTGTGATTACTGTCGTGCTTTCACTTCTCGCAGGAGTTCTCGTATGGTAAGCAACGCCTCCGCATTAGGACGCAACGGCGTACATGACTTCATTCTGGTCCGTGCTACCGCCATCGTTCTCACTCTTTACATCATCTATATGATCGGTTTCTTCGCGACCAGCGGCACGCTGACGTGGGAAATCTGGAGTGGGTTCTTCGGATCCGCCTTCACCAAAGTGTTCACCCTGCTGGCTCTGTTCTCCATCCTTATTCATGCCTGGATTGGCATGTGGCAGGTGTTGACCGATTACGTTAAACCGCTGGCGATTCGCCTCCCACTGCAGCTGGCCATTGTGGTTGCACTGGTGGTTTACGTTATTTATGGATTCGTTGTGGTGTGGGGTGTGTAATGAAACTGCCAGTCAGAGAATTTGATGCTGTTGTAATTGGTGCCGGTGGCGCAGGTATGCGTGCCGCACTGCAAATTTCCCAGAGCGGCCAGACCTGTGCGCTGCTCTCTAAAGTTTTCCCGACCCGTTCCCACACTGTGTCTGCGCAGGGCGGTATCACCGTTGCGCTGGGTAACTCCCACGAAGATAACTGGGAATGGCACATGTACGACACGGTAAAAGGTTCCGACTACATCGGCGACCAGGATGCCATCGAATATATGTGTAAAACCGGCCCGGAAGCGATTCTGGAGCTGGACCACATGGGTCTGCCGTTCTCCCGTCTGGAAAATGGCACTATCTATCAGCGTCCGTTTGGCGGCCAGTCGAAAAACTTCGGCGGCGAGCAGGCGGCACGCACCGCGGCGGCGGCTGACCGTACCGGTCACGCACTGCTGCACACCCTGTATCAGCAGAACCTGAAAAACCATACCACCATCTTCTCCGAGTGGTACGCGCTGGATCTGGTGAAAAATGCCGATGGCGCAATCGTCGGCTGTACCGCGCTGTGCATCGAAACCGGTGAAGTGGTTTACTTCAAAGCCCGTGCTACCGTGCTGGCGACCGGCGGTGCAGGCCGTATCTATCAGTCCACCACCAACGCCCACATCAACACCGGTGACGGTGTCGGCAT
>NZ_QFXN01000246.1:0-5925 GCF_003144775.1 Enterobacter sp. CGMCC 5087
CGGGCGTGCCGGTGCAGGATATGGAAATGTGGCAGTTCCACCCAACCGGTATCGCCGGTGCGGGCGTTCTGGTAACAGAAGGCTGCCGCGGTGAAGGTGGCTACCTGCTGAACAAACACGGTGAGCGCTTCATGGAGCGCTATGCCCCGAATGCGAAAGACCTGGCGGGTCGTGACGTGGTGGCGCGTTCCATCATGATCGAAATCCGTGAAGGCCGCGGCTGCGACGGCCCATGGGGTCCACACGCGAAGCTGAAGCTCGACCATCTGGGTAAAGAAGTTCTGGAGTCCCGTCTGCCGGGTATCCTGGAACTGTCCCGCACCTTCGCACACGTCGACCCGGTGAAAGAGCCGATTCCGGTTATCCCAACCTGCCACTACATGATGGGCGGTATTCCGACCAAAGTAACCGGACAGGCGCTGACCGTGAACGAGCAGGGCGAAGACGAGGTCATTCCTGGCCTGTTCGCGGTAGGCGAAATTGCCTGCGTATCCGTACACGGTGCAAACCGTCTGGGCGGCAACTCCCTGCTGGATCTGGTGGTGTTTGGTCGCGCAGTGGGTCTGCATCTGCAGGAATCCATTGCCGAGCAGGGTGCGCTGCGTGACGCAACCGACGACGAAATTGATGCTTCTCTGGAGCGCCTCAACCGCTGGAACGGCAACCGTAACGGCGAAGATCCGGTGGAAATCCGTAAAGCGCTGCAGGAATGCATGCAGCACAACTTCTCGGTATTCCGCGAAGGCGACGCGATGGCCAAAGGTCTTGAGCAGCTGAAAGAGATCCGCGAGCGTCTGAAAAATGCCCGTCTGGACGACACCTCCAGCGAGTTCAACACCCAGCGCGTTGAGTGCCTGGAACTGGATAACCTGATGGAAACCGCGTTCGCGACCGCGATGTCGGCAAACTTCCGTACCGAAAGCCGTGGCGCGCATAGCCGCTTCGACTTCCCGGAGCGTGATGACGAAAACTGGCTGTGTCATTCCCTGTATCTGCCAGAGTCGGAAACCATGACGCGTCGTAGCGTCAACATGGAACCGAAACTGCGTCCGGCGTTCCCGCCGAAGATTCGTACTTACTAATGCGGAGACAGGATAATGAAACTCGAATTCTCAGTTTATCGTTATAACCCGGATGTTGATGACGCTCCGCGCATGCAGGACTACACCCTGGAAGCGGAAGAAGGTCGCGACATGATGCTGCTGGATGCCTTAATCCAGCTGAAAGAAAAAGATCCTACGCTGTCGTTCCGCCGCTCCTGCCGTGAAGGGGTTTGTGGCTCTGACGGTGTGAACATGAACGGCAAAAATGGCCTGGCCTGCATCACGCCAATTTCAGCGCTGCAGCGTCCTGGTCAGAAAATTGTTATCCGTCCTCTGCCAGGCCTGCCGGTCGTACGTGATTTGGTGGTAGACATGGGGCAATTCTATGCACAATATGAGAAGATTAAGCCTTACTTATTGAATAATGGGCAAAATCCACCCGCTCGCGAGCACTTACAGTCTCCTGAGCAGCGTGAAAAACTCGATGGTCTGTACGAGTGTATTCTCTGCGCATGTTGTTCAACGTCCTGCCCGTCGTTCTGGTGGAACCCGGACAAGTTTATCGGCCCGGCCGGTCTGCTGGCTGCCTATCGCTTCCTGATCGATAGCCGCGACACCGAAACCGACAGCCGTCTGGAAGGACTGAGTGACGCTTTCAGCGTATTCCGCTGCCATAGCATCATGAACTGCGTCAGTGTGTGTCCGAAGGGGCTGAACCCGACGCGCGCCATCGGCCATATTAAGTCGATGCTGCTGCAGCGCAGTGCGTAAGTAGTGAGAGGGGAGCGGTGTTCCCCTAACCCTCTCCCTAAGGGAGAGGGGACAGATTGCAGGAAATCTTTAAAAACTGCCGACGGCATTCCCCCTCTCCCTTAGGGAGAGGGTAGGGGTGAGGGTAAAGACCCTTAGACAGTTTCTAAAGGTTCCTTCGCGGGCCAAAGTAAAAGAGCTCGCAGGTGAACCCCGGCACGTACACGTGGTGTGCGTGGTAGTTTCTACGGCGAAAGTAAGCATAAAAATGCTTAAGGGATCACGATGCAGAACGGCGCAATGAAAGCCTGGCTGGACTCTTCTTTCCTTTCTGGTGCGAACCAGAGCTGGATTGAACAGCTCTATGAAGACTTCTTAACCGATCCTGACTCAGTGGACGCAAACTGGCGTTCCATGTTCCAGCAGTTGCCTGGCACAGGGGTCAAACCGGATCAATTCCATTCCAAAACACGTGATTATTTCCGTCGTCTGGCGAAGGATGCCTCACGTTACTCTTCTGCGATTTCCGACCCTGACACCAATGCGAAGCAGGTTAAAGTCCTGCAGCTTATCAACGCTTATCGCTTCCGTGGTCACCAGCATGCGAATCTCGATCCGCTGGGACTGTGGAAACAAGACCGTGTGGCCGATCTCGATCCGGCATATCACGATCTGACCGAGGCCGATTTCCAGGAAAGCTTTAACGTAGGTTCCTTTGCCATCGGCAAAGACACGATGAAGCTGGGCGATCTGATTGACGCGCTCAAGCAAACCTACTGCGGCTCCATCGGCGCGGAATACATGCACATTACCTCTACCGAAGAGAAACGCTGGATCCAGCAGCGCATCGAATCCGTAGCGGGCCACGCGACCTTCTCGGCTGACGAGAAAAAACGCTTCCTGAACGAACTGACCGCAGCGGAAGGGCTTGAGCGCTATCTGGGCGCGAAATTCCCGGGCGCAAAACGGTTCTCGCTGGAAGGCGGCGACGCGCTGGTGCCGATGCTGAAAGAGCTGATTCGTCACGCAGGCAAGAGCGGCACCCGTGAAGTGGTACTGGGCATGGCGCACCGTGGTCGTCTGAACGTGCTGGTTAACGTGCTGGGTAAAAAACCTCAGGACCTGTTCGACGAATTCGCGGGCAAACATAAAGAACACCTCGGCACCGGCGACGTGAAGTACCACATGGGCTTCTCGTCAGATATCGAAACCGAAGGCGGTCTGGTTCACCTGGCGCTGGCGTTTAACCCGTCACACCTGGAAATCGTTAGCCCGGTGGTGATCGGTTCCGTGCGTGCGCGTCTGGATCGTCTGGACGAGCCGAGCAGCAATAAAGTGCTGCCGATCACCATCCACGGTGATGCGGCGGTAACAGGGCAGGGCGTGGTTCAGGAAACCCTGAACATGTCGAAAGCGCGTGGTTACGAAGTGGGCGGTACCGTTCGCATCGTGATTAACAACCAGGTGGGCTTTACCACCTCTAACCCGCTTGACGCGCGTTCTACCCCGTACTGCACCGACATCGGTAAGATGGTTCAGGCGCCAATCTTCCACGTTAACGCGGATGACCCGGAAGCCGTTGCTTTCGTTACCCGTCTGGCGCTGGACTTCCGTAATACCTTTAAACGCGATGTGTTCATTGACCTCTTCTGCTACCGCCGTCACGGCCACAACGAAGCGGACGAGCCAAGTGCAACCCAGCCGTTGATGTATCAGAAAATCAAAAAACACCCGACCCCGCGCAAAATCTATGCTGACAAGCTGGAGAGCGACAAAGTGACGACGCTGGAAGATGCGACCGAAATGGTCAACCTCTACCGCGACGCGCTGGATGCGGGTGAATGCGTGGTCAAAGAGCTGCGCCCGATGAACATGCACTCCTTTACCTGGTCGCCGTACCTCAACCACGAGTGGGATGAGAGCTACCCGAACAAGGTTGAGATGAAGCGCCTGCAGGAGCTGGCTAAACGCATCAGCACCGTACCGGACGCTATCGAGATGCAGTCTCGCGTGGCGAAAATCTACGCTGACCGTCAGTCCATGGCGGCAGGCGAGAAGCTGTTCGACTGGGGCGGCGCGGAAACGCTGGCCTACGCAACGCTGGTTGACGAAGGTATTCCTGTTCGTCTGTCCGGTGAAGATGCGGGCCGTGGGACCTTCTTCCACCGTCACGCGGTTGTTCACAACCAGTCCAACGGTTCAACCTATACCCCGCTGCAGCACGTGCACAACGGTCAGGGCCAGTTCAAGGTCTGGGACTCCGTGCTGTCTGAAGAAGCGGTTCTGGCCTTCGAATACGGTTATGCCACCGCTGAACCACGCACACTGACCATCTGGGAAGCGCAGTTCGGTGACTTCGCCAACGGTGCGCAGGTGGTTATCGACCAGTTCATCTCCTCCGGCGAGCAGAAGTGGGGCCGCATGTGTGGCCTGGTAATGCTGCTGCCGCACGGTTATGAAGGTCAGGGTCCGGAGCACTCCTCCGCGCGTCTGGAGCGTTATCTGCAGCTCTGCGCCGAGCAGAATATGCAGGTCTGCGTGCCGTCCACCCCGGCTCAGGTCTACCACATGCTGCGTCGCCAGGCGCTGCGCGGTATGCGCCGTCCGCTGGTGGTGATGTCGCCGAAATCCCTGCTGCGCCACCCGCTGGCGGTGTCAAGCCTGGAAGAACTGGCGAACGGAACCTTCCTGCCAGCCATCGGTGAAATTGACGAGCTGGATCCGCAGGGCGTGAAGCGCGTAGTGATGTGTTCTGGTAAGGTTTATTACGACCTGCTGGAACAGCGCCGCAAGAACGATCAGAAAGATGTCGCCATCGTGCGTATCGAACAGCTTTATCCGTTCCCGCATCAGGCGATGCAGGAAGTGCTGAAACAATATGCTCACGTACATGATTTTGTCTGGTGCCAGGAAGAGCCGCTTAACCAGGGCGCATGGTACTGCAGCCAGCATCATTTCCGTGAAGTGATTCCATTTGGGTCAGCCCTGCGTTATGCAGGTCGCCCGGCCTCCGCCTCTCCGGCGGTAGGGTATATGTCCGTTCACCAGAAGCAGCAACAAGATCTGGTCAATGACGCGCTGAACGTCGATTAATTAAAGGATACAAAATGAGTAGCGTAGATATTCTTGTTCCCGACCTGCCTGAATCCGTAGCAGATGCGACCGTCGCTACCTGGCACAAAAAACCAGGCGATGCCGTTAAGCGCGATGAAGTGCTGGTAGAAATCGAAACTGACAAAGTGGTACTGGAAGTACCGGCTTCGGCGGATGGCGTTCTGGACGCGGTGCTGGAAGATGAAGGTACCACCGTAACCTCTCGTCAGATCCTGGGTCGCCTGCGTGAAGGCAACAGCGCGGGCAAAGAGTCCAGCGCGAAATCTGAAGAGAAAGCCTCTACGCCGGCTCAGCGCCAGCAGGCTTCTCTGGAAGAACAGTCTAACGACGCTCTCAGCCCGGCGATCCGTCGCCTGCTGGCTGAACACAGCCTTGACCCGGCAGCCATCAAAGGCACCGGTGTGGGCGGTCGTCTGACCCGCGAAGACATCGACAAACACCTGGCGAAAGCGCCTGCTCAGGCAGAAGCGAAAGCCCCTGCGGCAGCACCAGCAGCACAGCCTGCTCTGGGTGCCCGCAGCGAAAAACGCGTGCCAATGACTCGCCTGCGTAAACGCGTGGCCGAGCGTCTGCTGGAAGCGAAAAACTCTACCGCGATGCTGACCACCTTCAACGAAGTGAACATGAAGCCAATCATGGACCTGCGTAAGCAGTACGGTGACGCGTTTGAAAAACGTCACGGTATCCGTCTGGGCTTTATGTCCTTCTACGTGAAGGCGGTAGTTGAAGCGCTGAAACGCTACCCGGAAGTGAACGCGTCCATCGATGGCGATGACGTGGTTTACCACAACTATTTCGACGTCAGCATGGCGGTTTCTACACCACGCGGCCTGGTAACGCCGGTTCTGCGTGATGTGGATACCCTGGGTATGGCTGACATCGAGAAAAACATTAAAGAGCTGGCTGTTAAAGGCCGCGACGGCAAGTTGACCGTAGACGACCTGACCGGCGGTAACTTCACCATTACCAATGGCGGCGTATTCGGCTCGCTGATGTCTACCCCGATCATTAACCCGCC
>NZ_QFXN01000247.1:0-12156 GCF_003144775.1 Enterobacter sp. CGMCC 5087
CGCGATCCTGGGTATGCATGCTATTAAAGATCGCCCGATGGCGGTAGACGGTAAAGTTGAGATCCTGCCAATGATGTACCTGGCGCTCTCTTACGATCACCGCCTGATCGACGGCCGCGAGTCCGTGGGCTTCCTGGTCGCGATTAAAGAGCTGCTGGAAGATCCAACCCGTCTGCTGCTGGACGTCTAGTTTTGCAGTCTTGCCCGGCGGCGTATGGCTGCCGGGCCAATAAAAGCACGACCTAACGATTACCTGAAGGATGGATAGAACACATGAACTTACATGAATATCAGGCCAAACAGCTGTTTGCCCGGTATGGCTTACCGGCTCCGGTGGGTTATGCCTGTACTACCCCGCGTGAAGCAGAAGAAGCCGCATCTAAAATCGGTTCCGGCCCTTGGGTAGTTAAGTGTCAGGTTCACGCTGGTGGCCGTGGTAAAGCGGGCGGTGTGAAGGTTGTTAAGAGCAAAGAAGAGATTCGTGCGTTTGCTGAACATTGGCTCGGCAAGCGTCTGGTAACGTACCAGACAGATGCGAACGGCCAGCCGGTTAACCAGATCCTGGTTGAAGCGGCGACCGACATCGCAAAAGAACTGTACCTGGGCGCGGTTGTTGACCGTAGCTCCCGTCGCGTGGTGTTCATGGCGTCTACCGAAGGCGGCGTGGAAATCGAAAAAGTGGCGGAAGAAACCCCGCACCTGATCCACAAAGTGGCAATCGATCCGCTGGCAGGTCCGATGCCTTATCAGGGGCGCGAGCTGGCGTTCAAACTGGGCCTGGAAGGCAAGCTGGTTCAGCAGTTCACCAAGATCTTCATGGGTCTGGCGAACATCTTCCTGGAGCGCGACCTGGCGCTGATCGAGATCAACCCGCTGGTGATCACCACTCAGGGCGACCTGATCTGCCTCGATGGCAAGCTGGGCGCTGACGGTAACGCGCTGTTCCGCCAGTCCGATCTGCGCGAAATGCGCGACCAGTCTCAGGAAGATCCGCGTGAAGCACAGGCTGCACAGTGGGAGCTGAACTACGTAGCGCTGGACGGCAACATCGGCTGTATGGTTAACGGTGCGGGCCTGGCAATGGGCACCATGGACATCGTTAAGCTGCACGGCGGTGAGCCAGCAAACTTCCTCGACGTAGGCGGTGGCGCAACCAAAGAGCGCGTAACCGAAGCGTTCAAAATCATCCTCTCTGACGACAACGTGAAGGCCGTTCTGGTTAACATCTTCGGCGGCATCGTTCGTTGCGACCTGATCGCCGACGGTATCATCGGTGCGGTAGAAGAAGTGGGTGTTAACGTTCCGGTTGTTGTGCGTCTGGAAGGTAACAACGCTGAACTCGGCGCGAAAAAACTGGCTGACAGCGGCCTGAATATTATTGCAGCGAAAAGTCTGACGGATGCAGCTCAGCAGGTTGTTGCCGCAGTGGAGGGGAAATAATGTCAGTTTTAATTAATAAAGATACCAAGGTTATCTGCCAGGGCTTCACCGGTAGCCAGGGGACTTTCCACTCCGAACAGGCGATTGCCTACGGCACGCAGATGGTTGGCGGCGTAACGCCAGGTAAAGGCGGCACCACCCACCTGGGCCTGCCGGTGTTCAACACCGTGCGTGAAGCCGTAGAAGCGACGGGCGCAACCGCGACCGTGATCTACGTTCCGGCTCCGTTCTGCAAAGACTCCATTCTGGAAGCGATCGACGCAGGCATCAAACTGATCATCACTATTACTGAAGGCATCCCGACGCTGGATATGCTGACCGTGAAGGTGAAGCTGGATGAAGCAGGCGTGCGCATGATCGGCCCGAACTGCCCTGGCGTTATCACCCCGGGCGAGTGCAAAATCGGCATCATGCCGGGCCACATTCACAAGCCGGGTAAAGTGGGCATCGTGTCCCGTTCCGGTACGCTGACCTATGAAGCGGTTAAGCAGACCACCGATTACGGCTTCGGCCAGTCCACCTGCGTGGGCATCGGCGGTGACCCGATCCCGGGCTCTAACTTCATCGACATCCTGAAGCTGTTCCAGGAAGATCCACAGACCGAAGCGATCGTGATGATCGGTGAGATCGGCGGTAGCGCGGAAGAAGAAGCCGCTGCTTACATCAAAGAACACGTGACCAAGCCAGTTGTCGGTTACATCGCGGGTGTGACCGCGCCGAAAGGCAAGCGTATGGGTCACGCGGGCGCGATCATCGCCGGTGGTAAGGGTACGGCTGATGAGAAATTCGCAGCGCTGGAAGCCGCAGGCGTGAAAACCGTTCGCAGCCTGGCGGATATCGGCGAAGCACTGAAATCCATCATTAAGTAAGTCC
Source organism: Enterobacter sp. CGMCC 5087 (assembly GCF_003144775.1). Classification (NCBI taxonomy): domain Bacteria; kingdom Pseudomonadati; phylum Pseudomonadota; class Gammaproteobacteria; order Enterobacterales; family Enterobacteriaceae; genus Enterobacter; species Enterobacter sp. CGMCC 5087. The sequence goes on from NZ_QFXN01000247.1 coordinate 2,314, forward strand.
TCTCTGCTTCCCGAAAGGGGAGCGTTGAAGTATAAAAATGTCCGTTTCGACATGGTTGGCCGCTGTAAAGCGGCCTTTTTTATTGCCTGCCGGGCGACATGCAATAGTCACAATTGGGTGTTAATTAGAGAGGGGGATAAAAGTAAAATAATTGTTATTTATTTACCTTAAAGAGAGCGGATGGAAAAAAACGAAAAACGCACTAGAATTTATGTCCTGAATAAATTAGGCAGTCGGGCTTCTGAGTTAATAAAAATCACTTCTGTTTATATTCATCAATCGAGTTGATAACCTTAATTGTATTTTATATACATATCTTTAACATGGTTTTTACTATGTTCACCGCATCAAAACACATTTAACACAACGGATTGTTTTTGATTTAAATCAATGTTTAATCCTTGGAAAAACCCATCAAAAGGCTGTAAATTGTCCCCGATCAAAATGGCCGAAAAGTGGTAATTTTGCTATAAATTGATCGCCGTCGAAAAACGTAAATGTGATTCAATAAAAACCTGTTTATTGTAAGGGTTTTGCAGCGTATTATATTTGCGGGATCAATTTGAGTTTTTTATTAACGTATTTGTAACCTCACGTCATCGTTTTTATCCTCCTTCAGGGTAATAACGACGACAAGGATGCGAATAATTTGTATTGGGGCATGCGTGTGGATCTCTCTCTGACGGGGTTCACTCTCGGAGTCTTCATGCGATGAGCAAGGAGTCATGATGTTAGATATAGTCGAACTGTCGCGCTTACAGTTTGCCTTGACCGCGATGTACCACTTCCTGTTTGTGCCACTGACGCTCGGTATGGCGTTCCTGCTGGCCATTATGGAAACGGTATACGTTCTCTCCGGCAAACAGATTTATAAAGATATGACCAAGTTCTGGGGCAAGTTGTTTGGTATCAACTTCGCGCTGGGCGTGGCAACCGGTTTGACCATGGAGTTCCAGTTCGGGACTAACTGGTCTTACTATTCCCACTATGTAGGGGATATCTTCGGTGCGCCGCTGGCCATTGAAGGTCTGATGGCATTCTTCCTCGAATCCACCTTTGTAGGTCTGTTCTTCTTCGGCTGGGATCGTCTGGGTAAAGTCCAGCATATGGCGGTGACCTGGCTGGTGGCATTAGGTTCGAACCTGTCCGCGCTGTGGATCCTGGTGGCGAACGGCTGGATGCAGAACCCTATCGCGTCTGATTTCAACTTCGAAACCATGCGTATGGAGATGGTCAGCTTTGCCGAGCTGGTCCTGAACCCGGTTGCGCAGGTTAAATTCGTTCACACCGTCGCTTCTGGCTACGTGTGCGGCGCGATGTTTGTACTGGGCATCAGCTCTTACTACATGCTGCGCGGTCGTGACTTCGCGTTTGCTAAGCGCTCCTTTGCTATCGCTGCAAGCTTCGGTATGGCTGCAATCCTCTCTGTTATCGTTCTGGGTGATGAATCCGGTTACGAAATGGGTGACGTGCAGAAAACCAAACTGGCTGCCATCGAAGCCGAATGGGAAACCCAACCGGCGCCTGCTGCCTTTACGCTGTTCGGCATTCCCGATCAGGACGCGCAGGAAAACCGCTTCGCCATTCAGATCCCTTACGCGCTGGGTATCATCGCCACCCGTTCTGTTGATAAGCAGGTGACCGGTCTGAAAGAGCTGATGGTTCAGCACGAAGAGCGTATCCGTAACGGTATGAAAGCCTACTCGCTGCTGGAACAGCTGCGTGCCGGTTCTACTGACCAGGCCGTTCGCGACCAGTTCAACAACGTGAAGAAAGATCTGGGTTACGGTCTGCTGCTGAAGCGTTATACCCCGAACGTTTCTGATGCGACAGAAGCGCAGATCCAGATGGCAACCAAAGACTCGATTCCACGCGTTGCGCCACTGTACTTTGCATTCCGTATCATGGTGGGCTGCGGCATCATCATGCTGCTGATCATTGCGGCGTCCTTCTGGTCCGTGATTCGCAACCGCATCGGCGAGAAAAAATGGCTGCTGCGCACCGCGCTGTACGGTATTCCACTGCCGTGGATCGCTATCGAATCCGGCTGGTTTGTTGCGGAGTACGGCCGTCAGCCATGGGCGATTGGTGAGGTACTGCCAACGGCGGTAGCGAACTCGTCCCTGACAGCGGGCGACCTGATCTTCTCCATGCTGCTGATCTGTGGTCTGTACACCCTGTTCCTGGTGGCTGAACTGTTCCTGATGTTCAAGTTCGCGCGCCTTGGCCCAAGCAGCCTGAAAACCGGTCGCTATCACTACGAGCAGTCCACTGCGACTACTCAGCCGGCACGCTAAGACAGGAGTCATCAAATGATCGATTATGAAGTATTGCGTTTTATCTGGTGGCTGTTGATCGGCGTTCTGCTGATCGGTTTCGCCGTCACGGATGGTTTCGACATGGGGGTGGGGATGCTCACCCGTTTCCTCGGTCGTAATGACACCGAGCGTCGAATCATGATCAACTCCATCGCCCCTCACTGGGACGGTAACCAGGTGTGGCTGATCACCGCTGGCGGCGCGCTGTTCGCTGCCTGGCCGATGGTCTACGCGGCTGCGTTCTCCGGTTTCTACGTGGCGATGATTCTGGTGCTGGCCTCTTTATTCTTCCGTCCGGTCGGTTTCGACTACCGTTCCAAGATTGAAGACACCCGCTGGCGCAACATGTGGGACTGGGGCATCTTCATCGGTAGCTTCGTTCCACCGCTGGTGATCGGCGTGGCGTTTGGTAATCTGCTTCAGGGCGTACCGTTCCACCTGGACGAATACATGCGTCTTTACTACACCGGTAACTTCTTCCAGCTGCTGAATCCGTTTGGTCTGCTGGCCGGCGTGGTGAGCGTGGCGATGATCATCACTCAGGGCGCAACCTATCTGCAGATGCGTACGGTTGGTGAACTGCACCTGCGTTCTCGCGCGACGGCTCAGGTCGCTGCGCTGGTCACGCTGGTCTGCTTTGCACTGGCCGGCGTGTGGGTGGTGTACGGCATCGATGGCTACGTGGTGACGTCTGCAATCAACCATACTGCGCCGTCTAATCCGCTGACCAAAGAAGTGGCGCGTCAGGCTGGCGCATGGCTGGTGAACTTTAACAATACCCCTGCGCTGTGGGCTATCCCGGCTCTGGGCGTGCTGTTGCCGTTGCTGACAGTACTAACGTCTCGTCTGGAGAAAGGCGCGCTGGCGTTCGTGTTCTCTTCGCTGACCCTGGCGTGCATCATCCTGACGGCGGGTATTGCGATGTTCCCATTCGTCATGCCATCCAGCACCATGCTGAATGCTAGCCTGACCATGTGGGACGCAACGTCCAGCCATATGACGCTGAACCTGATGACGTATGTTGCTTGCGTGTTCGTTCCGATTGTTCTGGCCTACACCATCTGGTGTTACTGGAAAATGTTCGGTCGTATCACTAAAGAACATATCGAAAGCAACACCCACTCTATGTACTAAGTAAGGAGCTGAATATGTGGTATTTCGCATGGATTTTAGGGACGCTTCTTGCCTGTGCATTTGGTGTCATCACTGCCCTGGCGCTTGAGCACGTCGAAGCGACCAAAGCGGGTGAAGAAAAACACTGATGAATATTATCGCGACGCTTTACGCGGTAATGGATAAGCGCCCATTACGGGCGCTTTCTTTAGTGATGGCATTACTGCTGGCAGGTTGTATATTCTGGGACCCTTCGCGCTTTGCAGCGAAAACCAGCGAGCTTGAAATCTGGCACGGCTTCCTCATTATGTGGGCGGTGTGTGCAGGTGTGATCCACGGCGTGGGCTTTCGTCCGAAAGCCATTCACTGGCAGGGAATTTTTTGCCCGCTGATTGCCGATCTGGTGCTTCTCGCCGGTTTGATTTTCTTCTTCTGAATAAGAAATGTCCGTTAACGTTATGGGCTTACCCGAGCCCATAAAAATTTACTCTCCGTTTACTTTCTCCCATTCCCAACCCTCTTTCCCGCGCGTATAGTAGCGAAGTTTAAAAGCATTAACTTTTGTTGCATTACCGGGATGTAAAGTGAATACAACGCTGTTTCGATGGCCGGTTCGTGTCTATTACGAAGATACCGATGCCGGTGGTGTGGTTTACCACGCCAGCTACGTTGCTTTTTATGAACGGGCACGCACAGAGATGCTGCGCCATCATCACTTTAGTCAACAGGTGCTGTTGGCTGAGCGAGTTGCCTTCGTGGTACGCAAGATGACGCTTGAGTATTTTGCGCCTGCCAGACTCGACGATATGCTCGAAGTCCAAACTGAAATTACATCAATGCGCGGGACCTCACTGGTTTTCACGCAGCGGATAGTCAACGCAGAGAATACCGTACTGAACTCAGCTGAAGTGCTGATTGTTTGTGTTGATCCAACCATAATGAAGCCTCGTGCGCTTCCTAAGTCTATTGTCGCGGAGTTTAAGCAGTGACTGACATGAATATCCTTGATTTGTTCCTGAAGGCAAGCCTTCTGGTTAAACTTATCATGTTGATTTTGATTGGTTTTTCAATCGCATCCTGGGCCATCATCATCCAGAGAACGCGTATCCTCAATGCCGCTGGCCGTGAAGCTGAAGCGTTTGAAGATAAGTTCTGGTCGGGTATTGAGCTTTCTCGTCTGTATCAGGAAAGCCAGGGGCGCCGTGAAAACCTGACCGGCTCCGAGCAAATTTTCTACAGCGGTTTCAAAGAGTTTGCTCGTCTGCATCGTGCAAACAATCATGCGCCGGAAGCGGTGGTGGAAGGTGCCTCGCGTGCGATGCGTATCTCTATGAACCGTGAACTGGAAAACCTTGAAACGCACATTCCTTTCCTCGGCACTGTCGGCTCCATCAGCCCGTATATCGGTCTGTTTGGTACCGTGTGGGGGATCATGCACGCCTTTATCGCGCTGGGCGCGGTGAAGCAGGCGACGTTGCAGATGGTTGCACCGGGTATCGCTGAAGCACTGATTGCGACCGCTATCGGTCTGTTTGCGGCAATTCCTGCGGTTATGGCTTACAACCGTCTGAACCAGCGTGTGAACAAACTGGAACTGAACTACGACAACTTTATGGAAGAGTTCACTGCGATTCTGCACCGTCAGGCGTTTACCAGCACCGAGAGCAACAAGGGGTAAACCATGGCCAGATCGCGTGGACGAGGTCGTCGCGAGCTCAAGTCCGAAATCAATATCGTTCCACTGCTGGACGTCCTGCTGGTACTGCTGCTGATCTTCATGGCGACAGCGCCAATCATTACCCAGAGCGTGGAAGTGGATCTGCCGGATGCGACAGAATCACAGGCGGTGAGCACCAATGACGATCCTCCGGTTATCATTGAGGTTTCCGGCGTAGGGCAATACAGCGTCGTGGTAGAGAAAGATCGTATGGATCAGCTGCCGCCTGAGCAGGTTATTGCTGAAGCGCAGCGTCGTCTGGAGTCAAATCCGAAAACGGTCTTCTTAATCGGTGGCGCGAAAGACGTACCCTACGATGAAATTATTAAAGCGCTGAACTTGCTACATAGTGCGGGTGTTAAGTCAGTTGGCTTAATGACCCAACCTATTTGATCATCCGCGTAGTTTTTGGGAACCGATAGTGTCAAAGGCAACCGAACAGAACGACAAGCTTAAGCGAGCGATAATCGTCTCCGCAGTGCTGCACGTGATTCTCTTTGCAGCGCTGATCTGGAGTTCGTTCGACGAGCATATTGATGCATCAGCCGGCGGCGGTGGAGGTTCTTCCATTGACGCCGTGATGGTGGATCCCGGTGCGGTAGTACAGAACTATAATCGCGAACAACAGCAGAAGGCGAGTGCCAAACGGGCCGAAGAGCGGCGTGAAAAACAGTCGCAACAGCAGGCGGAAGAACTGCGTGAAAAGCAGGCCGCAGAGCAGGAGCGTCTGAAGCAGCTTGAGAAAGAGCGTTTGCAGGCGCAGGAAGCTGCGAAAGAGCAGGCGGAACAGCAGAAGCAAGCCGAAGAGGCCGCGAAGAAAGCACAGGAACAGCAAAAGCAGGCGGAAGAGGCGGCAGCAAAAGCCGCAGCGGACGCGAAAGCACAGGCTGATGCCCAGGCAAAATTAGCGGCAGAAGCGGCGAAGAAAGCCGCTGCTGATGCTCAGAAGAAAGCTGAAGCGGAAGCCGCGAAGAAAGCCGCTGCCGATGCTCAGAAGAAAGCTGAAGCGGAAGCCGCGAAGAAAGCCGCCGCTGATGCTCAGAAGAAAGCCGAAGCGGAAGCCGCGAAGAAAGCCGCTCAGGAAGCAGAGAAGAAAGCTGCTGCCGAGGCTGCGAAGAAAGCGGCTGCTGAGAAGGCCGCTGCCGATAAAAAAGCTGCAGCTGAGAAGGCTGCCGCCGATAAGAAAGCTGCAGCTGAGAAGGCCGCTGCCGATAAGAAAGCTGCTGCTGATAAAGCGGCTGCCAAAAAGGCCGCTGCTGCTGAAAAAGCCGCCGCTGCCGCAGGGGTTGACGATCTGCTGGGCGATTTGAGCTCCGGTAAGAATGCACCGAAAACGGGCGGTGGGGCGAAAGGAAACAACGCAGCGCCGACGGGAAGTGGTAACACTAAGAGTAACGGTGCGACAGGGGCTGAAATCAACGGTTATGCCGCGCAGATTAAATCCGCTATTGAAAGCCGATTCTATGATGCGTCTTCCTATACCGGTAAAACGTGTACGTTGCGTATAAAACTGGCTCCGGACGGCATGCTGCTGGATATTAAGTCTGAAGGTGGCGACCCGGCTTTATGTACTGCGGCCCTGGCTGCAGCGCGTCAGGCGAAGATGCCTAAACCGCCATCTCAGGCAGTTTACGAAGTCTTTAAAAATGCGCCGTTGGACTTCAAACCTTAAGTTACATTTTCCCCGTGCAAACGGGGAAAAATAGACCAGGTTTAGTCACAGGGTTCTGGTAGTTTTGTCTATTTGAGTTTGTTAACATTCTGCTAAATTATCGTGGGTAAGGTTACCCGGATAAGGGAGATATGATGAAGCAGGCATTACGTGTAGCATTTAGTTTTTTAATGCTGTGGGCAGCAGTACTGCACGCAGAAGTACGTATCGAGATCACCCAGGGGGTGGACTCGGCACGCCCAATCGGTGTTGTTCCGTTCCAGTGGGCCGGTCCTGGCGCTGCACCTGAAGATGCCGGTGGCATCGTGGCGGCTGACCTGCGTAACAGCGGTAAATTCAACCCGTTAGATCGTTCTCGTCTGCCTCAGCAGCCGGGTAGCGCGCAGGAAGTACAGCCTGCAGCATGGTCTGCGCTGGGTATTGATGCCGTGGTTGTGGGTCAGGTTACGCCTAACCCGGACGGCTCTTACAACGTGGCCTGGCAGCTGGTGGATACCGGCGGTGCACCGGGTACCGTTCTGGCACAGAACTCTTACAAGGTCACTAAGCAGTACCTGCGCTACGCGGCACACGCTGCCAGCGATGCGGTATTTGAAAAACTGACCGGCATTAAAGGGGCGTTCCGTACCCGTATTGCTTATGTGGTACAGACCAACGGTGGTCAGTTCCCGTATGAGCTGCGCGTATCTGACTACGACGGCTACAACCAGTTCCTGGTGAAACGTTCTTCACAGCCGCTGATGTCTCCAGCCTGGTCTCCGGACGGTTCTAAACTGGCCTATGTAACCTTCGAAAGCGGCCGTTCAGCGCTGGTTATCCAGACGCTGGCAAACGGTGCTGTTCGTCAGGTGGCGTCTTTCCCACGTCACAACGGTGCACCTTCCTTCTCTCCGGACGGGTCTAAACTGGCGTTTGCGCTGTCAAAAACCGGTAGCCTGAACCTGTACGTGATGGACATTGGCTCTGGCCAGATCCGTCAGGTGACCGACGGTCGCAGCAACAACACTGAACCTTCATGGTTCCCGGACAGCCAAAACCTGGCGTTTACTTCTGACCAGGCTGGCCGTCCACAAATCTATAAAGTCAACATCAACGGCGGTGCTCCGCAGCGTATTACCTGGGAAGGTTCGCAGAACCAGAACTCAGACGTGAGCAGCGACGGTAAATTTATGGTAATGGTGAGCTCCAACGGTGGGCAGCAGCACATTGCCAAACAGGATCTGGTAGCGGGTGGCGTTCAAGTTCTGTCGTCAACGTTCCTGGATGAAACGCCAAGTCTGGCACCTAACGGCACGATGGTAATCTACAGCTCTTCTCAGGGGATGGGATCTGTGCTGAATCTGGTTTCTACAGATGGGCGTTTCAAAGCGCGTATTCCGGCAACTGATGGACAGGTAAAATCACCTGCCTGGTCGCCGTATCTGTAAATAATAATTAATTGATTACTAAAGGAATCATAGAAATGCAACTGAACAAAGTGCTGAAGGGGCTGATGATCGCTCTGCCTGTAATGGCAATCGCAGCGTGTTCTTCTAACAAGAACGCCAGCAATGACCAGAGCGGCGAAGGCATGATGGGTGCCGGCACCGGTATGGACGCGAACGGCAATGGCAACATGTCTTCTGAAGAGCAAGCGCGTCTTCAGATGCAGCAGCTGCAGCAGAACAACATCGTTTACTTCGATCTGGATAAATACGACATCCGTTCTGACTTCGCTGCGATGCTGGATGCTCACGCTAACTTCCTGCGTAGCAACCCATCTTACAAAGTCACCGTAGAAGGTCACGCGGACGAACGTGGTACTCCTGAGTACAACATCTCCCTGGGTGAGCGTCGTGCTAACGCTGTTAAAATGTACCTGCAGGGTAAAGGCGTTTCTGCTGACCAGATCTCCATCGTTTCTTACGGTAAAGAAAAACCTGCAGTACTGGGTCACGACGAAGCGGCTTACTCCAAAAACCGTCGTGCCGTACTGGTTTACTAAGAGAATTGCATGAGCAGTAACTTCAGACATCATCTATTGAGTCTGTCGTTACTGGTTGGAATAGCGGCCCCCTGGGCCGCTTTTGCTCAGGCACCAATCAGTAGTGTCGGCTCAGGCTCGGTAGAAGACCGGGTCACTCAACTCGAGCGTATTTCTAACGCTCATAGCCAGCTTTTAACCCAACTCCAGCAACAACTTTCCGATAACCAGAATGATATTGACTCTCTCCGCGGTCAGATTCAGGAAAGCCAGTATCAGCTTAACCAGGTTGTGGAACGTCAGAAGCAAATCTTGTTGCAGATAGATAGCCTGAGCAGCGGTGGTGCAGCAGCACAGCCAGCCGCAGGCGATCAGAGCGGTGCTGCGACGTCTGCGCCAGCGCCATCTGCTGATGCTTCAGCCTCAACAGGCGCGCCTGTACAGAGCGGTGACGCGAATACTGACTACAATGCGGCTATTGCCCTGGTGCAGGATCAATCTCGTCAGGATGACGCGATTGCTGCGTTTCAGAACTTTGTTAAGAAATACCCTGATTCCACTTATCAGCCAAATGCCAATTACTGGCTCGGTCAGCTGAATTACAACAAGGGTAAAAAGGACGATGCGGCGTTTTATTTTGCCTCCGTGGTAAAAAACTACCCAAAATCGCCAAAAGCGCCTGATGCGATGTACAAAGTGGGCGTCATCATGCAGGACAAAGGCGACACTGCGAAAGCCAAAGCGGTTTATCAGCAGGTGGTCTCTAAATTCCCGGGTACCGAAGGTGCTAAGCAGGCGCAAAAACGTCTGAATTCGATGGGATGATTATCGCATGACCAGAAATCGCGTTATTTCTGGTCGTGCAGCATGATTCGTAAGCAGTTAAGTGATCTTCATCGAAATTTTTGTTGCGCTGAATTCTTAAATCAGTAATATATGCCGCCGTTGCCACGGGATATCAAACAACGTGAAAACAGCGTAAAAGTGGGTCGTTAGCTCAGTTGGTAGAGCAGTTGACTTTTAATCAATTGGTCGCAGGTTCGAATCCTGCACGACCCAC
>NZ_QFXN01000248.1:0-61027 GCF_003144775.1 Enterobacter sp. CGMCC 5087
ATGTTAAAAAGCGCCCTAAAGGCGCTTTTTTGCTATCTGCGATACAACAAATGCTCCGCACATCTATTCCCGGTGACTTTTCACTCCAGATTCGCTATCTTGTTTAGTATACAAAACACAATTGCCATGCGTTTTGCTATGTCATGCAAAAGAAAGGCAATATTGTTAAGCCCGTAAAACGAGAAGCCATAATGAGTGTGATGTTTGATCCTGAAGCCGCAATCTATCCGTTTCCGCCAAAGCCTGTCCCGCTGAGCCAGGACGAAAAGCAATTCTACCGTGAGAAGATCAAACGTCTTCTCAAAGAACGAGATGCGGTGATGGTGGCCCATTATTACACCGACCCGGAAATTCAGCAGTTGGCGGAAGAGACCGGCGGCTGTATTTCTGACTCACTGGAGATGGCACGCTTCGGTGCAAAACATCCTGCTTCCACGCTGCTGGTTGCTGGCGTGCGTTTTATGGGCGAAACGGCAAAGATCCTGAGCCCTGAAAAAACCATTCTGATGCCGACGCTTAATGCAGAGTGTTCTCTGGATCTCGGCTGCCCGATTGACGAATTCACGGCTTTCTGTGACGCCCACCCTGACCGCACCGTGGTGGTTTACGCCAACACCTCTGCGGCGGTAAAAGCACGGGCCGACTGGGTTGTCACCTCCAGCATCGCCGTTGAGCTGATTGAACATCTGGACAGTCTTGGCGAGAAAATTATCTGGGCGCCTGACCGCCATCTTGGAAATTATGTCCAGAAGCAGACGGGGGCTGACGTTCTCTGCTGGCAGGGTGCCTGCATTGTGCACGACGAATTCAAAACCCAGGCGCTGGCGCGCATGAAGGCACTTTATCCTGACGCCGCGATTCTTGTTCACCCTGAATCACCGCAGTCGATTGTCGACATGGCAGACGCCGTGGGCTCAACCAGCCAGCTTATCAACGCGGCCAGAACGCTGCCTAACAGGCAGCTTATCGTGGCGACCGATCGCGGTATCTTCTACAAGATGCAGCAGGCCGTGCCGGAGAAAGAGCTCCTTGAAGCGCCAACGGCGGGTGAGGGCGCAACGTGCCGCAGCTGTGCGCATTGCCCGTGGATGGCGATGAACGGCCTGAAGGCCATTGCCGAAGGGCTCGAGACGGGCGGTGCAGCACATGAAATCCATGTGGATGCCGCCCTGCGTGAAGGTGCGTTAATTCCGCTTAACCGCATGCTGGATTTTGCGGCTACACTACGTACTTAATTCAAAACGCCCCGGGGAAAAGATGGATTTTTTTAGCACGCAGAACATTCTGGTTCATATACCGATTGGTGCAGGTGGCTATGACCTGTCATGGATTGAGGCCATTGGCACGCTGGCGGGATTACTCTGTATCTGGCTGGCAAGCCTGGAGAAGATCAGCAACTACGCGTTCGGGCTGATTAACGTTACGCTGTTTGCGATTATCTTCTTCCAGATCCAGCTGTACGCCAGTCTGCTTTTGCAGCTGTTCTTCTTTGCGGCCAATATTTACGGCTGGTACGCGTGGTCGCGTCAGAACAGCCAGCAGGAGGCAGAACTGCAGATCCGCTGGCTGCCCTTGCCGAAAGCCATCGCCTGGTTTGTCGCCTGCGTGGTCGCCATTGGTTTAATGACCGTCTATATCAACCCGGTGTTTGCATTCCTGACCCGCGTTGCCGTTTCGGTCATGTCTGGTTTCGGCCTTAACGTGACGATGCCCGAGCTCCAGCCGGATGCCTTCCCGTTCTGGGATTCCTGCATGATGGTGCTGTCGATTGCGGCGATGATCCTGATGACCCGTAAATACGTTGAAAACTGGCTGCTGTGGGTCATCATCAACGTGATCAGCGTGGCGATCTTCGCCCTGCAGGGCGTCTATGCGATGTCGCTGGAATATCTGCTGCTGACCTTCATTGCGCTCAACGGCAGCCGGATGTGGATTAAGAGCGCGCGTGAGCGAGGTTCTCACGCGCTTTCCAGCTAGTGGTGATGCTGATGTGAATGTCCGGACTGCGCCTCGTTAAGGTGGCAGTCCGGCCCGTTACAGGGCTGATACTCCATCTGGATGGTGACGTGGCCAATTTCGTAGTGATGTTCAAGAAAATGCTGGATGCGTTCAAGCAGCGCATCGTGGTCGTGAGGCGGGATCACCTGGACGTGCAGCGTCATGACCGGTTTTTCCCCTACCAGCCAGACGTGCACGTGATGAACATTGCGGACTTCCGGGACCGAACGGCGCAGGTTGCGCTTCAGCTCGTCAATATCAATAGACGTCGGTGCCCCTTCAAGCAGTTCATTCACGCTCTCCTTCAGCAGCCGCCAGGCGCTGCGCAAGACCAGACATGACACCAGCACGGACAGAATCGGATCGACAGGCGTCCAGCCGGTGTAGAGGATCACCAGCGCGGCGACAATCGCCCCGACTGAGCCGAGCAAATCACCCAGAACATGCAGAGCCGCAGCGCGAACGTTGAGATTCTTTTCCCCGCTGCCGCGGTGCAAAATCCAGAAGGCGAGGATATTCGCCAGCAGCCCTGCCACGGCGATCACCATCATGGTTGCCCCGGCGATTGGCTGCGGGTGTCTGAAGCGCTGTACGGCCTCCCAGACGATAAGAACGGTAATGACCACCAGCGCAATAGCGTTAACAAACGCGGCGAGGGTTGTCAGCCTCAGCCAGCCGAAGGTATGGCGCGCATTGGGAGGACGACGCGCAAACTGCACCGCCAGCAGGGCGAAGAGCAGCGCTGCGGCATCGGTCAGCATATGCCCAGCATCAGCCAGTAGCGCCAGAGAGCCGGAAATCAGGCCGCCAATGACCTCGATAACCATAAACGTTGCCGTGACGCCAAAGGCCAGCATCAGTCGTTTAGCGTTGTCGTTGCCGGGAGAGTGCGAGTGGGAATGGGAGTGCGCCATGTCTGCTTTCCTGATGTGTTATTGTTTTTAGTGTAGCGTTTTTAATAGGTTACTCCAAAAAGAAAGGAGAGCCAGAGCTCTCCTTTTTCTTCCCGAACACCCTCGTTACTGGGTGGTGCCATCGGTTTTGGTATTCGCGTCGTTTCCTACTTTGTCATTAGTGTCAGGGCATTTGCCGTCCTTGCACATTGAGTTCTTATGAACCTCGTCCGAACTCATATTGTCATGATTCATGGTGCCGGAACCGCTGCTGTTGGGATGCAGCATAGTGCCGCCGGTGTTGGTGTTACCGGTATTGATCTGGCTGTTGTCGACATTATTCGGGGCGATGTTCTGTTTCGCATCAGGGGCGGACTGGCCTGCTGCCGCAGCGGCATTGGCATCCCCGTTGCTATCGGATGTGCCCGTTTCCGCGGCCAGGACGCTGCCGCTTGCCAGAGTGAGTGTGGCGGTCAGGAAGAGGGTTGCCAGTTTAGTCATTTTCATCATGGTGCTCCTGTTCTTGTCGTTACGCTGGATAACTTTCTCCAACAGTGCATCTGTTTCAGAGGCGAAAGATTCCGCCTCACGGACTTACGTCAGTAGGGAATCGCGTTTAAGCGTTTAAAATTGGTTGTTACAGTTAAAAAGCTTAGGTTAGATCTCGTTTTTCGCTATTTTGTGGCGATTTTTAGGCGAATTCCAGGAATTATCTGCGTGAAGTGTAAAACCGTGTTTACACTTCCTGGTCGACAAGATAGATTGAAAGGATTGCTTTCATTACTAAAGATATGGCAGAGCTGGAAAGAAAATGAATTATCAGAACGACGATTTACGCATTAAAGAGATCAATGAGTTATTACCTCCTGTAGCGCTCCTTGAGAAATTCCCCGCCACTGAAAATGCCGCAAACACGGTTTCTCATGCTCGTAAAGAGATCCATAAGATCCTGAAAGGTAATGACGATCGTCTTCTGGTGGTGATTGGCCCGTGCTCCATTCACGATCCTGCAGCTGCGAAAGAGTACGCAGCCCGTCTGCTCACCCTCCGTGAAGAGCTGAAGGACGAGCTTGAAATCGTAATGCGCGTCTATTTTGAAAAACCGCGCACCACCGTGGGCTGGAAAGGGCTGATTAACGATCCGCATATGGATAACAGCTTCCAGATCAACGACGGTCTGCGCATTGCGCGCAAGCTGCTGCTGGAGATCAACGACAGCGGCCTGCCTGCGGCCGGTGAATTCCTGGACATGATTACGCCACAATACCTGGCAGACCTGATGAGCTGGGGCGCAATTGGTGCGCGCACGACTGAATCTCAGGTTCACCGCGAGCTGGCGTCCGGTCTCTCTTGCCCGGTGGGTTTCAAAAACGGCACTGACGGCACCATTAAGGTGGCTATCGACGCCATCAACGCAGCGGGTGCGCCGCACTGCTTCCTGTCCGTAACCAAATGGGGCCATTCCGCCATCGTTAACACCAGCGGGAACGGTGACTGCCATATCATTCTGCGCGGCGGCAAAGAGCCGAACTACAGCGCGAAACACGTGGCAGAAGTGAAGGTCGGGCTGGAAAAAGCCGGGCTGCCACCGCAGGTGATGATCGATTTCAGCCATGCCAACTCCAGCAAGCAGTTTAAAAAGCAGATGGAAGTGGGTGCAGACGTCTGCCAGCAGATTGCCGGCGGTGAGAAGGCGGTGATTGGGGTGATGATCGAAAGCCATCTGGTTGAAGGTAACCAGAACCTGGAAGGCAGCGAGCCGCTGGTGTATGGCAAAAGCGTCACCGATGCCTGCATTGGCTGGGACGATACCGATGCTATCCTGCGTCAGCTGGCGAATGCGGTAAAAGCGCGTCGCGGCTGAATTCTCAGTCACAAATAAAAAGCGCGGAAGGCTCCGCGCTTTTTTTATATCTGGCGAAAATTACTTCGCTTTACCCTGGTTCGCGACAGCCGCTGCTTTCGCCGCAATCTCTTCTGCGTTACCCAGATAGTAGTGTTTGATTGGCTTGAAGTTTTCGTCGAACTCATACACCAGCGGTACGCCAGTTGGGATGTTCAGTTCGAGGATTTCGTCTTCACCCATGTTGTCCAGGTATTTCACCAGCGCACGCAGGGAGTTACCGTGAGCCGCGATGATCACGCGCTCGCCGCTTTTCAGGCGTGGCAGAATGGTTTCGTTCCAGTAAGGCACAACGCGGTCGATGGTCAGCGCCAGGCTTTCGGTGGTTGGCAGCTCAGCGTCGGTCAGCTTCGCGTAACGCGGATCGTGGCCCGGGTAGCGCTCGTCATCTTTGGTCAGCTCTGGTGGGGTGATTGCGAAGCCGCGACGCCACTGTTTAACCTGCTCGTCGCCATATTTCTCAGCGGTTTCCGCTTTGTTCAGGCCCTGCAGCGCACCGTAGTGACGTTCGTTCAGTTTCCAGGACTTCTCAACCGGCAGCCAGGCCTGATCCAGTTCGTCCAGCACGTTCCACAGGGTGTGGATGGCACGTTTCAGCACAGAGGTGTAAGCAAAATCAAAGCTGAAGCCTTCTTCCTTCAGCAGTTTACCTGCTGCTTTTGCTTCGCTTACGCCTTTCTCTGACAGATCAACGTCGTACCAACCGGTAAAGCGGTTTTCGTTGTTCCACTGGCTTTCGCCGTGACGCACCAGAACCAGCTTAGTAATAGCCATCTCTTACTCCTCAAGCATTTTTAGAATGATAACAATTCTCATTATATTGCCGTGGCCGTGCCACCAGCAACGCTTAACCCTAACCATAGCGAAAATAGTCTCTGAGTGTAAGATGCTTGTGAATCCAGGGTTATGATTTTGTCTGCGATCGGCGCTATTTTCAGCAAGGCGCGCAGAAAAAAGCCCTCCGGAGGGAGGGCTGGATATTAATGTGGAATAAAATGATATTCCGTCACGCTCACGTACTCTTCACCCGGGCGCAACACGCAGTCCGGCTGTGGCCATTCAGGATGGTTCGGGCTGTCCGGCAGGAACTCGCTCTCCAGCGCCAGGCCTTGCCAGTCGCTGTACTCATCGTGTTCGCGCGCCGTCGTGCCGCCGAGGTAGTTGCCTGAGTAAAACTGCAGGGCTGGGGCAGAGGTGTAAACCGTCATCTGCAGTTTCTCATCCGCAGACCAGACCTGTGCGGCAGGCTGTTTCACATCGCCTTTGGCCTGCAGCAGGAAAGCGTGATCGTAGCCTTTCACCTTGCGCTGATCGTCATCGCTCATGAAATCCAGGGCGATGGACTTCGCGCTGCGGAAGTCAAAGCTGGTGCCGCTCACGTCTTTGAGGCCCTGATACGGAATGCCCATCTCGTCAACCGGCAGATACGCATCCGCCAGGATCTGCAGCTTGTGGTTACGCACGTCGCACTGGCTACCGTCCAGGTTGAAATACGCGTGATTGGTCAGATTGACCGGACACGGCTTGTCGACCGTCGCACGGTATTCGATGGCGATACGGTTGTCGTCGGTCAGCGTAAAGCGCGCGGATGCGACAAGGTTCCCCGGAAAGCCCTGGTCGCCATCAGGCGAATCCAGCGAGAACAGAACTTCGCCATCGTTTTGACGAACAATCTTCCAGCGGCGTTTATCAAACCCGTCCGGTCCGCCGTGCAGCTGGTTCTCACCCTGGCTTGGAAGCAGGGTGTACTGCACGCCGTCGAGTTCAAAACGGCTCTTCGCGATGCGGTTAGCATAGCGCCCAACGGACGCGCCAAGATAGGCGGACTGATTGACGTACTGCTCAGGCGAGGCGCAGCCGAGCAGAGTCTCGCGTACGCTGCCGTCCGGCATCGGTACGCGGGCAGAAAGAAGGGTTGCCCCCCAGTCCATCACCGTAACGACCATCCCCGCGCTGTTGCGCAGGGTTAACAGGCGATACGGCAGACCATCCGGTGCAAGGGTAGGTGTTTCGTTTAGCACTGTCCGGCTCCTTGTGATGCTTTACAAACATAGAAGGTTTCTTTGATGCCCGTTTTTGCTTCGTACTCCTTCGCCACGGCATCCTGTACGGCAGGGACCAGCTCTTCTGGCACCAGCGCAACGATGCAGCCGCCAAAACCGCCGCCCGTCATGCGCACGCCGCCTTTGTCGCCGATGGTGGCTTTAACGATGTCCACCAGGGTGTCGATCTGTGGAACGGTGATTTCAAAATCATCGCGCATGGAGGCGTGAGATTCCGCCATCAGCTCACCCATGCGTTTCAGATCGCCTTTCGCCAGCGCGGACGCGGCTTCAACGGTACGGGCATTTTCCGTCAGCACGTGACGAACGCGTTTGGCGACGACCGGATCCAGCTCGTGCGCCACTTTGTTAAATTCATTGAGCGTCACGTCGCGCAGGGCGGGCTGCTGGAAGAAGCGGGCGCCGGTTTCGCACTGCTGGCGGCGGGTGTTGTATTCGCTACCCACCAGCGTGCGCTTAAAGTTGCTGTTAATGATGACGACAGCCGCGCCTTTTGGCAGGGGAACGGCTTTGGTACCCAGCGAGCGGCAGTCAATTAACAGGGCATGCTCTTTTTTGCCGAGCGCGGAGATCAGCTGGTCCATAATGCCGCAGTTGCAGCCCACGAACTGGTTTTCTGCTTCCTGACCGTTCAGGGCGATTTGCGCGCCGTCCAGCGGCAGATGATAAAGCTGCTGGAACACGGTGCCCACGGCGACTTCCAACGACGCAGAGGAGCTTAAGCCCGCACCCTGCGGCACGTTGCCGCTGATGACCAAATCGGCGCCGCCAAAGTTCTTGTTGCGCTTCTGAAGGTGTTTCACCACGCCGCGCACGTAGTTAGACCACTGCTGACTGTCGTGCGTCACAATCGGGGCATCGAGGGAAAATTCGTCCGTCTCATTACCGTAATCAGCCGCAATCACGCGGACTTTACGGTCGTCGCGTTTCGCACTGCTGATAACGGTCTGGTAATCGATGGCGCACGGCAGCACGAAACCGTCGTTATAGTCGGTGTGTTCACCGATCAGGTTAACGCGGCCTGGCGCCTGGATAACGTGGGTGGCAGGGTAGCCAAATTTCTCAGCAAACAGGGATTGTGTTTTATCTTTCAGACTCATTTTTTAGACTCCTGATTCGCGATAGTGGACGTCGCTAACGGCACGCAGACGTTCTGCCGCCTGTTCCGCCGTCAGGTCACGCTGGGTTTCCGCCAGCATTTCATAGCCCACCATGAATTTACGCACTGTCGCAGAGCGCAGCAGCGGCGGATAGAAATGGGCGTGCAGCTGCCAGTGTTGATTCTCTTCGCCGTTAAACGGGGCGCCGTGCCAGCCCATGGAGTACGGGAAGGAGCACTGGAACAGGTTGTCGTAACGGCTGGTCAGCTTTTTCAGCGCCAGGGCAAGGTCGTCGCGCTGCGCGTCGCTGAGATCGGTGATGCGCTGCACGTGCGCTTTCGGCAGCAGCAGCGTTTCAAACGGCCAGGCGGCCCAGTAAGGGACGACGGCCAGCCAGTGTTCGGTTTCCACCACGGTGCGGCTGCCGTCGGCCAGCTCACGCTGGGTGTAGTCCACCAGCATCGGCGAACCGTTTTCCGCGAAATACGCTTTCTGCAGACGGTCTTCACGCTCGGCTTCGTTAGGCAGGAAGCTGTTCGCCCAGATCTGGCCGTGCGGGTGCGGGTTTGAGCAGCCCATGGCCGCGCCTTTGTTTTCGAACACCTGCACCCACGGATAGCTCTGCCCCAGCTCTGCGGTTTGCGCCTGCCAGGTGCTGACGACCTCTTTCAGCGCGTCCACGCTCAGCTCCGGCAGCGTCTTGCTGTGATCGGGCGAGAAGCAGATCACGCGGCTGGTTCCGCGCGCGCTTTCGCAGCGCATCAGCGGATCGTGGCTTTCAGGCGCGTCCGGCGTGTCGGTCATCAGAGCGGCAAAATCGTTTGTGAACACGAAGGTGCCTTTGTAGTCCGGGTTTTTATCCCCGGTGACGCGTGTGTTGCCCGGACAGAGGAAGCAGTCCGGGTCATGCTGTGGCAGCGTCTGTTTTGCAGGCGTCTCCTGCGCCCCCTGCCAGGGGCGCTTGGCGCGATGCGGAGAGACCAAAATCCATTGCCCGCTTAACGGGTTAAAACGACGATGCGGATGATCGACGGGATTAAATTGCGTCATGACGGATCCTTAGTCCGGATAGCCTTGCGGGTGGCGTGACTGCCAGTGCCAGGTATCCTGTGCCATTTCATCAAGCGTGCGCGTCACACGCCAGTTAAGCTCTTTGTCGGCTTTGGTGGCATCGGCCCAGTAAGCAGGCAGGTCGCCATCTCGACGCGGAGCGAAGTGGTAGTTCACCGGCTTACCGCAGGCTTTGCTGAAGGCGTTAACCACGTCCAGCACGCTGCTGCCGACCCCGGCGCCGAGGTTGTAAATATGCACGCCCGGTTTGTTGGCCAGCTGCTGCATGGCCGCAACGTGACCGTCGGCCAGATCCATCACGTGGATGTAGTCGCGCACGCCGGTACCGTCTTCGGTCGGATAGTCATTGCCAAATATCGCCAGCGAGTCGCGGCGACCCACGGCAACCTGGGCGATATACGGCATCAGGTTGTTCGGGATGCCCTGCGGATCTTCACCCATGTCGCCGGACGGATGCGCGCCGACCGGGTTGAAGTAGCGCAGCAGCGCGATGCTCCACTCCGGCTGCGCTTTTTGCAGGTCGGTCAGGATCTGCTCCACCATCAGCTTGCTTTTGCCGTACGGGCTTTGCGGCGTACCGGTCGGGAAGCTTTCAACGTAAGGGATTTTGGGCTGATCGCCGTAAACGGTGGCGGAGGAGCTAAAAATGAAGTTTTTGACGTTGGCCGCACGCATGGCGGAGATGAGACGCAGGGTACCGTTGACGTTGTTGTCGTAATACTCGAGCGGCTTCGCAACGGATTCACCGACCGCTTTCAGACCTGCGAAGTGGATCACCGCTTCGATGGCGTGGTCGTGAAGGATCTCGGTCATCAGCGCTTCGTTGCGGATGTCGCCTTCCACGAAAGTCGGTTGTTTACCGCCAAGGCGTTCAATCACTGGCAGCACGCTGCGCTTACTGTTGCACAGGTTGTCGAGGATGATGACGTCGTGACCGTTTTGCAGCAGTTGCACGCAGGTATGACTACCTATGTAACCGCTACCACCTGTTACCAGAACTCGCATATTTCGCTCCATTGGGCTTATGGTATGTAATAACCATAGCATAACAGAGACGTGAAAAGTGTGACATGGGATAAAATAGTGGAATCGTTTACACTCGTTTTTACACTCGCTTTAACAATGACTCCGAGCATTCTAGATCAAAGAGATAGCGATGTATTGATGCAAGTTATCTGAAAAAGAGGAGGGCAGAGCCCTCCACGGTTAATCGACGTTGCTGAGAAGGTAGCGATAACCCTCACCGTCCGGCACAAACTCCAGGCGATGCGTGATGCAGGCGGGGGCATCTTCGGCATGGTGTGAAACGAACAGCAGCTGCGTTTCACCTTCGCTAATCAGCACGTCCACAAAGCGGCGGATAAGCTGTCGATTCAGCGGATCGAGTCCCTGCAGCGGTTCGTCGAGGATCAGAAGCGTGGGGTGTTTCACCAGCGCGCGAACGATCAGGGCCAGGCGCTGCTGCCCCCACGACAGACTATGAAACGGCGCGTCAGCGACCCGGTTGTCCATGCCCAGGATATCCAGCCACTGCTGTGCGAGCTTGTGCTGTTTGTCCGATACCGCCTGATAAATACCGATGGAATCAAAATACCCGGAAAGGATCACGTTGCGTACCGTGGTACTGACCCGGTAATCCAGATGCAGGCTGCTGCTGACGTAGCCGATATGTTTTTTAATATCCCAGATGGTTTCGCCGCTGCCGCGACGCCGACCGAACAGCGTCAGATCGTTGCTATAGCCCTGCGGGTGATCGCCGGTTATCAGGCTAAGCAGCGTGGATTTTCCCGCGCCATTAGGGCCGACAATCTGCCAGTGTTCGCCGGGATTGACCGTCCAGCTTAGACGGTTGAGGATCGGGCGATCGTCATAAGAGACTATCCCATCCCGCAGCACGATGCGCGGCTGGTGGGGATCGAGCGCATGGCGGGCCGAAGGGGCATCAGGTTCCGGAAGCGTAATTCCGTCGAGTTGTTCACTGTGCGCGAGCTGGGCAATGAGCGCCTGCTTGAGCAGCGCTGTTTTTTCACCGGTCTCGGTCAGGTTACAGTCAGCCAGTACGCCTGCGTGCTGAATAAAGTCCGGAATTTCATCGAAGCGGTTAAGCACCAAAACCAGGGTATATCCCTGCTGGTTAAGCGACTCCAGCAGGGCCGCCAGCTGCGCACGGGACTGCACGTCAAGGCCGTCAAAGGGTTCGTCGAGGATAAGCAGCTCGGGTTCGCTCATCAGCGCCTGGCAAAGCAGCGTTTTTCGCGTCTCGCCGGTAGAAAGGTATTTGAAGCGCCGGTTGAGCAGGGCGGTGATGCCGAACCGTTCTGCCAGGCGCTGACAGCGGGCGGGATCTTTCACCTCATCCTGAATAATTTCCGCCGTCGTACGGCCGGTATCTTCTTCGCCTGGGCTGAGTAAATCGGTGTTATTGCGCTGCCACTCGTCGCTTACCAGCTTTTGCAGTTGTTCAAATGACAGGCGCGTCAGGCGCGTAAAGTCGCTCTGGTATTCGCCCTTGAGGAGGAGGAGCTCGCCGGCCAGCGCGCGGGCCAGCGCGGATTTACCGCTGCCGTTAGTGCCGACAAACGCCCAGCTTTCACCCGCGCGTATCGTTAAATCAGCAATCGTCAGCGTTCGGGTATCGCTAAGACGAAACGTGCCTTGCGAAATATGCAATGATGACATGATTTATCCCTGTTTTTGCAGCAATAGATATCAGGGATACGCACTGTCGGCGCGATTGTCAATGCGCTCAGCACAATGTGGCGATAATCACCCGGTCCGCGTTGAAATAAGCGGTGACGACAGTACCGTCTTCTAAACTGTCCGCTTCGCTAAGCGGTATCGTCGCGCAAAGCGGTTGTCCGTCTGCAAGGGTCATCAGCACTTCGCACTGCGCCTGGCCGCGTTCGATATGGCTAATTGTGCCCTGGAGCTGGTTATCGGCCGCCTTTGCGGCGTCGGGATCGCGCGTGATATTGACCCACGGCGCTTTCAGCAGCACCAGCACCTCTTTACCTTCATGAAGCTCCAGGCGCTCTGCGCTCTGCGCCGTTATTGCGGCTTTCAGACGGGTGGTGCCATCGGCAAGCAGGATCTCAATATGCTGCTGTACCTGCAGATTGTCGCGCGCCGTCACCGTTCCAAACCACTGGTTGCGGGCGCTGGTTTGTAACGAGAAGCGGGAAATGGCGGCCAGCAAGCTGTCCAGCGGAACGTTATCGTCGTCGCTCAACGCGTCAAACGCCTTTTGCTGGATCTGGGCCAGCAGATCGTAAAGCTGAATAAGGCGCTGGCCATAGCGCGTCACGATCGCACCGCCGCCGCCTTTGCCGCCTGTGGCTCTGTCCACCAGCGGTTGTTCGCTCAGGGTGTTCATTTCGTTGATGGCGTCCCAGGCACTTTTGTAGCTGATGCCCGCGTTTTTCGCCCCCTGGCTAATCGAGCCCGTTTGTTCTATTTGTTTAAGCAGGGCGATACGTCGCGGATCGGCGAAAAGCTTTTGCTGAAGTCGTAGAGTGAGGAGAATTTCGGCCTGCATAACAGTGTCCTGGCAAAAAGAGTATTGTGACCCAAATGGTGCAGGGCGCAAAGGGTACCGCACAAAAGGGGATGTTTTTCTCACTTGAAAGGGTAGAATAAGCTATTCACAATATCTGGAGAAAACCATGTTAGAGTTGTTGAAAAGTCTGGTATTCGCCGTGATCATGGTACCAGTAGTGATGGCCATCATCCTCGGTGCCATCTACGGCCTGGGTGAAGTGTTCAACGTCTTTTCGAACATTGGTCACAAAGACCAGGCTAAAAAGCAGCATTGATTCCCCACAAAACGCCCGGCGAGTCCGGGCGTTTTGCTCTCAAGGTTTTCCCGTCTACGCCGATATTATTTAACGCATCACCCCGGTTTACCCCTTCAGCGGTACGATTAAACGCTGGGATCTCCCTGACGTTATCGTTATATTAATATGTATATAACGCTACTCACAGGAGTTACAGATGGCACGTTCATGGGTACGCCTTTTCGCAGGGGCAACGCTGACGCTTTCACTTACCGGACACGCGCTGGCGGAAGAAGGTAAAATCACGGTCTTTGCGGCGGCGTCGCTGACCAACGCGCTGCAGGACATCGCGGCGGCGTATAAAAAAGAGAAAAACGTCGAGGTGGTCTCCTCTTTTGCCTCTTCCTCTACGCTGGCGCGCCAGATAGAAGCGGGCGCACCGGCGGATCTGTTCATCTCGGCTGACCAGAAGTGGATGGATTACGCGGCAGAGAAGAAATCGATTGATGCCACAACCCGCGAAACGCTGCTGGGGAATAGCCTGGTTGTCGTGGCGCCAAAAGCCAGCGCGCAGGCGGACTTCACCATCAACAAACAGACCAACTGGACGAGACTGCTAAACGGTGGCCGTCTGGCGGTGGGCGACCCGGAGCACGTTCCGGCCGGGATTTATGCCAAAGAAGCGCTGCAAAAGCTGGGTGCATGGGAGACATTGTCACCGAAGCTGGCCCCGGCGGAAGATGTCCGCGGTGCGCTGGCGCTGGTAGAGCGCAATGAAGCTCCGCTGGGCATTGTGTATGGCTCTGATGCCGTTGCCAGTAAAGGGGTAAAAGTGGTCGCAACGTTCCCGGAGGACTCCCACAAGAAAGTGGAATATCCTGTTGCGATTGTTGATGGACATAAAAATGCGGCCGTGACGGCCTTCCGCGATTACCTGAAAGGGCCGGAGGCGTCCGCAATCTTTAAACGCTATGGATTTACGACTCACTGATGATATTGACCGATCCTGAATGGCAGGCTGTTC
Organism: Enterobacter sp. CGMCC 5087; assembly: GCF_003144775.1. NCBI lineage: Bacteria > Pseudomonadati > Pseudomonadota > Gammaproteobacteria > Enterobacterales > Enterobacteriaceae > Enterobacter > Enterobacter sp. CGMCC 5087. The sequence goes on from NZ_QFXN01000248.1 coordinate 13,826, forward strand.
TGCTGAGCCTTAAAGTCTCTTCCCTGGCGGTTGCGCTGAGCTTGCCCTTTGGGATCTTCTTTGCCTGGCTACTGGTTCGCTGTCGGTTTCCCGGCAAAGCGCTGCTCGACAGCGTGCTTCATCTTCCGCTCGTGTTGCCGCCCGTGGTGGTCGGTTATCTGCTGTTAATTTCCATGGGGCGACGCGGTTTTATTGGCGAAAAACTTTACGACTGGTTTGGGCTGACGTTTGCGTTCAGCTGGCGCGGTGCGGTACTGGCGGCGGCGGTGATGTCATTCCCGCTGATGGTGAGGGCGATACGCCTCGCGCTGGAAGGCGTGGACATGAAGCTCGAACAGGCAGCCCGCACGCTGGGCGCAGGGCGCTGGCGCGTCTTTTTCACCATCACGCTACCCCTTACGCTACCGGGCATTATTGTCGGGACGGTGCTGGCCTTCGCCCGCTCGCTGGGCGAGTTTGGCGCCACGATCACCTTTGTGTCGAACATCCCCGGCGAGACGCGAACCATCCCGTCGGCAATGTATACTCTGATTCAAACGCCGGGCGGTGAAGGCGCGGCGGCGCGGCTGTGTATTATTTCAATTGTGCTGGCGCTGGTATCGCTGATGGTGTCTGAATGGCTGGCGCGGCTCAGCCGCCAGCGGATGGGGAAATAAGCATGCTGGAACTCCATTTCACCCAGACGCTGGGAAACCATACCCTGACGCTTAACGAGACGCTGCCGGCAAGCGGAATCACCGCCATCTTTGGCGTGTCGGGGGCGGGGAAAACGTCGCTGATTAATGCCATCAGCGGCCTGACCCGCCCGCAGTCTGGCCGTATTGTCCTGAATGACCGCGTCCTGAATGACGTGGAGAACAAAATTTACCTCTCGCCGGATAAACGCCGCATCGGCTATGTTTTCCAGGATGCGCGCTTGTTCCCGCACTACAGCGTGCGCGGCAACCTGCGTTACGGCATGGCGAAAAGCATGGCCGGGCAGTTTGACAAGCTGGTGATGCTTTTAGGCATTGAGCCTCTGCTCGACAGGCTGCCATCCTCGCTCTCCGGCGGAGAAAAACAGCGTGTGGCCATTGGCCGCGCGTTGCTGACCGCCCCCGAGCTGCTGCTGCTCGACGAACCGCTGGCCTCGCTGGACATTCCGCGCAAACGTGAGCTCCTGCCCTACCTGCAGCGCCTGACGCGCGAAATTAATATTCCGATGCTCTACGTCAGCCATTCGCTGGATGAGATCCTCCATCTCGCCGACAGGGTGCTGGTGCTGGAAGAGGGCAGCGTGAAGGCGTTCGGCAACCTGGAAGAGGTGTGGGGCAGCAGCGTAATGCACCCGTGGTTACCCAGGGAACAGCAGAGCAGCATTCTTAAAGTGAGCGTTCTGGAACACCATCCGCACTACGCGATGACCGCCCTGGCGCTGGGAGACCAGCATCTGTGGGTCAATAAGATCGATAAACCGCTACAGTCCGCGCTGCGCATTCGCATCCAGGCGTCGGACGTCTCGCTGGTGCTGCAGCCGCCGCTGCAAACCAGTATTCGAAATATTCTGCGCGCCAAAGTGGCGGAGTGTTTTGATGATAACGGGCAGGTGGAAGTGAAGCTTGAAGTCGGCAGCAGGACGCTCTGGGCGCGCATCAGCCCGTGGGCGAGGGATGAGTTAGGGATCAAACCCGGCCTGTGGCTTTACGCGCAAATAAAGAGCGTCTCGATCACCGCCTGATTACAGCAGGTGGGTGTAAATGTACTGTGCGATGCTGTCGGTGGTGTTGTCACCAATCACCACGTTGGCGCGGGCTTTCACCGCGTCGTCGGCATTGCCCATCGCCACGCCGGTACCGGCGGCTTCCAGCATGCTGATGTCGTTGTAGTTGTCGCCGAAGGCGATCACGTCACGCATCGACCCGCCCTGAGATTCCACATACTGCGTCAGGCGCTTGCCTTTGCTGTTGCCTTTGCGGGCAATGTCCACCTGGTCATGCCAGGACCATTCGCACTCCAGACCCAGCGTTTGTTCCACGTGTTTTGCGAAGGTATTCAGTTTGGTGGTGTCTTCATCGGTCAGGGCGAATTTCCAGATTGCCTCAACGTCCTGGGCGGCCTGACGCAGGGAGGAAACCTGGGTAAAGACCGGACGCTGCGCTTCAGGCAGGGACAACGCCCAGTTGCTGGTGCGCACCACGTGGCCGGTAGGGCGCTCGTACAGCATCGCGTTATCCACATACATCAGTCCGTGAACGGCATGCTCATCCAGCAGATCGATCAGCTGCAGCGCCTGGGGAACCGGCAGCGGGTCGGAGGCTAAAACCTTTTTTGCCTGATAATCATACAAATAAGTGCCATTACAACAAATTGCAGGTGTATCTAACGCCAGTGCCTGATAAAAAGGGTGAATGGCAACGTGATGTCGACCCGTTACGATAAGGAGTTGATATCCCACTTCCTGCGCGCGTTTTAGCGCCTCAAGGGAGGAGGGGAGAAGGGTTTTTTGCGGCGTCAGTAAGGTACCGTCTAAATCCAGAGCAATCACACGCGAGGTCATCTGTTTTCCCGGGTTAATATTGAATTTACGTTTTGATGGGATGGTACACCGAGAGGCGAACGCTTCAAAACTCCTGTCGACAATTCAGCATTCACCGTCAAAAGTTAACTACTTTCATGCGCAGTGAGGAGTGAATATTCATGAAACAAACCGTTTATACCGCCAGTCCTGAAAGCCAGCAGATCCACGTCTGGCGTTTAAATACCGAAGGGACACTCACGCTGGTTCAGGTTGTTGATGTGCCAGGCCAGGTGCAACCGATGGTCATCAGCCCGGATAAACGTTTCTTGTACGTGGGTGTACGCCCGGAGTTCCGCGTGCTGGCCTATCGCATTTCTCCGGACGATGGCGCGCTGACGTACACTGCCGAAGCCCCGTTGCCGGGCAGCCCAACCCATATCTCGACCGATCGTAAAGGCAACTTTGTCTTCAGCGGCTCGTATAACGCGGGCTGCGTCAGCGTAACGCGTCTGGAAGAGGGTATTCCGGTCGAAACCGTGGATGTGGTGGAAGGACTTGAAGGCTGCCACTCGGCGAATATCTCTCCGGATAACCGCACGCTGTGGGTGCCTGCGCTGAAGCAGGATCGTATCTGCCTGTTCACCCTGAGCGACGATGGTCATCTGGTGGCGCAGAATCCTGCCGAAGTGACTACCGTTGAAGGTGCCGGCCCGCGCCATATGGTCTTCCATCCGAACCAGCAGTACGCCTACGTGGTCAATGAACTGAACAGCTCCGTGAACGTATGGGAGCTGAAAGATCCTAACGGTCAGATTGAGTGCGTGCAGACGCTGGACATGATGCCGTCTGATTTCTCCGATACCCGCTGGGCGGCGGATATCCACATTACGCCAAATGGTCGCCATCTGTACGCCTGTGACCGTACCTCCAGCCTGATTACCGTGTTTAGCGTTTCTGAAGACGGCAGCGTGCTGGCGATTGAAGGGTTCCAGCCAACGGAAACCCAGCCGCGCGGCTTTAATATCGATCACAGCGGTAAATACCTGATTGCGGCGGGGCAGAAATCCCACCACATCGCGCTGTATGAAATTAAAGGCGAGCAGGGGCTGCTGGAAGAGAAAGGACGTTACGCCGTAGGCCAGGGGCCAATGTGGGTCGTGGTCAACGCTCACTAAGCGGCTAAAAACAAAAAACCTCGCTAATGCGAGGTTTTTTTATGCCCGGTAAACGCAGTACCACCCGGCAAAACAGCTTACTGCTTCGGCTCAGCAACCACTTTGCTACCCAGACCGCGGTTGTTGTATTCCCACATGCGGTTGAAGTTAGCGTCGTTCAGGTTGCGCTGCACGTTCCCTTTATCATCCACTGCGCCGGTATTGCCGGAGAATGGACGTTTGGAGATTGCGGCATCAGCCCACGGCTTCGCCATGTTGAAGCCTTCGTTGATCACGCTGTCGCGGATCACGACCTGGCCGTTGGTCGCAGAGTCCACGTCCAGGGAGCGTCCCAGCTGCGCCACGCCGTCACCGGCAGCATTAAAGCGGCTGTTCACGGCCAGGAAGCCGTAGAAGAGGTTAGACTGGGTTGCCGGAGCAAACACGTAACCTTCCTGCTGAGTACGTGAGTTCACCACGCGGAAATCGGTATTATCAAACACCACCGCACCGCGACCGGACACCAGATCCACGTCACCTTCAACGTAGCTGTTGGTCACCAGGGTACGGGTCAGGCGGTTATTCTGCAGGGTGTTCTGCACGCCGCTGTTGGTCACGAAGAAGGTGTTCTGACGGCCCAGAATGTTGACGTTATTAATCTGCACCTTATCGCCATCGCTACGCAGCGCAACGGCCTGGTGGCTGCCGGCATCAACGCTGTCGCCCAGGGTATTCTGAATGGTCAGGTTCTGCAGCTGCAGACCGTTATTCTGAGACCAGAACACCGCCGAGCACATCACGCCAATGGTGGCGGAACGCTTGCTCTGGCAGTTATCAAACATATACCACGCCGGTTTACCCGGCATATATTTACCGGCCGGGTTCACCAGGTGACGCCAGGCGTTGCTGTCGATTTCGGAATCGATCGCCAGGCCAATTTTTACGTCGATCGCTTTTTCGCCCAGACCGTAAAGCGTAATGCTGCCCGGGGCCGCCGGAACATACACGGTGCCTTCATATTCACCCGGCAGGATCGCGATGTACTGGCGAGACGCGCTGTGTTTAGTGATGGCAGCATCAACCGCAGCCTGAATAGAGGTATGCGTTACGCCCTGCGCACCCGCCGGGCCAACCACGAAGTCAGGCTGTTTAGGCAGGTTAATAGAAGACGGTGTCCACGGCGCAGCGTTAGGATCCATCGCCGAGAAGTAGTGCGCACGATCGAAGTTCTTCGCTTCATCAGCGGACAAAATCGGGCGGGAGGCGGTACCGGGCGCAACCTGCTCAGAAGGGCGCTGATCCGGTGGTGTTGAACTGCATGCGGATAAGGTCACGCCAAAGGCGAGTGCTAACGCCAGACGGGAAATCCTGGAAATGTTCAAGGTAGAGCTCCTGGGTATGCAAGTCTTAAACGGGATAGACGAAATAGCCTGCTTTTTTATACTAAGTTGAGCGAAACGGGAAGATAAAAAGGGTAAAAGTTGCATTTTTAGCCCCGGAGCGGCAGGTAAGTGATCACAAATAAATAACATTTTCAGTCAAGGCGGTTGACAGTAGACGGTGGATGCAAATAAATGTCTATACAACCTAAGACAAGTGGAATGCCCCATGCAGCAGATTCATCCCGACGATGTAATATGGCGAAATGCGCGACTGGCTACGATGGCGCCGGACGTACCTGCGCCTTATGGACTGAAAGAGCAACACGCCCTGGTCGTGCGCGGCCACACTATTCTGGCCGCGATCCCTGAATCTGACATTCCTTCCGGACACCGTCACTGTGTCGATCTTCAGGGACGTCTGGTCACGCCTGGCCTGATTGACTGCCATACCCACCTGGTATTTGGCGGCGACCGCGCGGCGGAGTGGGAGCAGCGTCTGAACGGCGTCTCTTATCAAACCATTAGCGCCCAGGGGGGCGGGATTAACGCGACTGTGACGGCGACGCGCAGCAGCTCAGCCGAAACCTTGCTGAAACTGGCGCAGCAGCGGCTCCAGCGTCTCATGAATGAAGGCGTGACGACCGTTGAAATCAAATCGGGATACGGGCTCAACGCCGAGGCCGAAGAGAAGATGCTGCAGGTTGCCCGCCAGCTGGGCCTCAATAATCCGATCGATATCAGCCCAACGCTGCTGGCGGCCCATGCGGTTCCGCCGGAATACCGGCAGGATCCGGATGCCTACCTCACGCTGGTCTGTGAGCAGATACTGCCCACGCTGTGGCAAAAAGAGTTATATGAAGCAGTCGACGTGTTTTGTGAAAACGTCGGCTTTACCCCGTCGCAAACCGAGCGCCTTTTCAAGGCTGCCGCCGCGCTGGGTATCCCGGTGAAAGGGCATGTCGAACAGCTGTCGAATCAGGGCGGTGCGGCGCTGGTCAGCCGGTATAAGGGCCTTTCCGCCGATCATATTGAGTATCTCGACGACGCAGGCGTTCAGGCAATGGCGGAAAGCGGCACGGTTGCCGTCCTGTTGCCGGGTGCGTTCTATTTTCTGCAGGAGCGCCAGCATCCGCCGGTTGAACAGCTCAGAAAACAGGGCGTGCCGATGGCGGTCGCCACCGACTATAACCCCGGCACCAGCCCGTTTGCGAGCCTGCACCTGGCTATGAACATGGCCTGCGTCCAGTTTGGCCTGACCCCGGAAGAAGCCTGGGCTGGCGTAACGCGCCATGCCGCGCATGCGCTGGGCCGTGGCGCAACCCATGGGCAGCTGCGGGCAGGGTTTGTCGCCGATTTTATCGTCTGGGATGCTCATCATCCGGTAGAGATGGTCTACGAGCCGGGACGCAACCCGCTCTATCAACGTATTTTCCGTGGGGAGGCAGTATGAGATTATGGCGGCCCGTAGCCGAAACCGTCTGGCAGGGGCGCGACGACAGCGCCGAGGCCAGCAGCGCAAAGCGCATTTTCCAGACGATAAAGCAGCAGGGCCAGTTCACGCCGCTTTCATCCGGCATCGCGCTGATAGGCTTTGAATGTGATGAAGGGGTAAAACGCAATCAGGGCAGGCCCGGCGCCGTGCAGGCACCGGATATGCTGCGAAAAGCTCTGGCAAATATGGCAAGCCATCAGGGGCATGACCGGCTGGCCGATATGGGCTCGGTGTACGTTGAAGGCGGCGAGCTGGAAGCGGCACAGCAGGCGTTAAGCGATGCCGTCACCGCCTGTCAGCAGTCCGGGATGCGGACGCTGGTGTTTGGTGGCGGGCACGAAACCGCGTGGGCGCACGGTCGCGGCGTGCTGGATGCCTTCCCGAGCGAGCGGGTTGTCATTATCAACCTTGATGCCCATCTCGATCTGCGCAAGGCCGACCGGGCCACATCCGGCACCCCGTTTCGCCAGCTGGCGCGCTACTGCGATGAGCTCGGGCGGGAATTTCACTACGCCTGCCTTGGCGTGAGCCGGGCGGCGAACACGCTGGCGCTGTGGGATGAGGCCGAACGTCTGAACGTCACGCTGGTGGAAGATCTCCATTTCAGGCGCGATGCGCTATCCGCCCTGGAAAGGGTGCTGGCGCAGGCCGATCGTATCTATCTGACGATCGACCTGGACGTCCTGCCCGCCAGCGAAATGCCTGCCGTGTCCGCCCCGGCTGCGCTAGGCATACCGGCGCTGGATCTTCTCCCGGTTATCGAACAAATCTGCCGTAGCGGTAAGCTACGGGCCGCCGATCTGGTAGAGTTTAACCCGCAGTACGATCGGGACGGGCAGGGCGCTAAGCTCGCCGCCCGCCTGGCCTGGCAAATTGCTCACTGGTGGGCATAACACTATTCAAGGAGTCACGATGTTTTCACGCTCACCTCTGCCGCAGTCGAGCCCTCCCGCGCCTTTCTATGAAAAGGTGAAGCAGGCAATTAGCGAAAAAATCGCTACCGGCGTCTGGCGGCCGCACGATCGCATTCCTTCGGAGGCCGAGCTGGTGGCGCAGTTTGGTTTTAGCCGGATGACCGTCAACCGGGCGCTGCGCGAGCTGACCGACGAAGGGCTTCTGGTGCGCCTGCAGGGCGTGGGGACGTTTGTGGCGGAACCGAAAGGACAGTCGGCGCTGTTTGAAATCCGCAGCATTGCGGACGAGATAGCCGCGCGTAATCATCAGCACCGCTGTGAGGTGCTGGTGCTCGAAGAGACCCAGGCCAGCGCCGAGCAGGCTACGGAGCTTAACGTCAAGGAGGGAAGCCGCATTTTCCACTCCGTGATGGTGCATTTCGAAAACGACATTCCGGTGCAGATTGAAGATCGCTGCGTTAACGCTGAGCGGATACCGGACTATCTGAACCAGGATTACACCCAGACCACGCCGCATGCCTATCTCTCGCTCGTCGCACCGCTGACGGAAGGGGAGCACATTGTGGAGGCCGTGCGCGCCACGCCGCAGGAGTGCGAAAGGCTGCGCATTAAAGAGCACGATCCGTGCCTGCTGATCCGCCGCCGAACCTGGTCCTCGTCGCACATTGTGTCGCATGCCCGACTGCTTTTCCCGGGGAATCGCTACCGGCTGCAGGGCCACTTCATGTCATAAGTTTTACAAGCGTGATCGCTAACGCAATATAACAAAATTGTATCTTTTTTGTTAAATATGACCTTGTGTGTGCTTGTCTATACAAGTATATCTAAATGCATCATCTGTCCCCTATGAGGAGCACACAATGTCGTCAGGTAAATACCGCCAGCAGGACGTCCGCGCCGCGCGCGGCACCACGCTTACCGCCAAAAGCTGGCTCACCGAAGCCCCGCTGCGCATGTTGATGAACAACCTCGACCCTGAGGTGGCTGAGAACCCCCACGAGCTGGTGGTCTACGGCGGCATAGGCCGCGCCGCGCGCAACTGGGAATGCTATGACGCAATTGTAAAATCCCTGACCGAACTCGAACACGACGAAACCCTGCTGGTACAGTCCGGCAAGCCGGTTGGCGTATTTAAAACGCACAAAAACGCCCCGCGCGTGCTGATCGCCAACTCTAACCTCGTGCCGCACTGGGCCACCTGGGAACACTTCAACGAACTGGACGCAAAAGGGCTGGCGATGTACGGCCAGATGACCGCGGGGAGCTGGATCTACATCGGCAGCCAGGGGATCGTGCAGGGCACCTACGAAACCTTTGTGGAAGCCGGTCGCCAGCACTATAACGGCTCGCTCAAAGGCCGCTGGGTATTGACCGCGGGTCTCGGCGGCATGGGCGGCGCGCAGCCGCTGGCCGCCACGCTTGCCGGCGCATGCTCGCTCAACGTTGAGTGCCAGCAGAGCCGCATTGATTTCCGTCTGCGCACCCGCTACGTCGATGAGCAGGCAACCGATCTGGACGATGCGCTGGCGCGCATCAAAAAATACACCTCCGAAGGCAAAGCGGTGTCGATTGCTCTGTGCGGCAACGCGGCGGACATTCTCCCGCAGCTCGTCGCCCGCGGCGTACGTCCGGATCTGGTCACCGACCAGACCAGCGCCCATGACCCGCTGCACGGTTACCTGCCAAAAGGCTGGACATGGGAAGAATATCAGCAAAAAGCGGAAACCGACCCGGAAGGCACGGTGCTTGCCGCGAAACGCTCTATGGCGGAACACGTCTCCGCCATGCTGGCCTTCAGCCAGATGGGCATTCCGACCTTTGACTACGGCAACAACATCCGCCAGATGGCGAAAGAGATGGGCGTGAATAACGCGTTCGACTTCCCGGGCTTCGTTCCTGCCTATATTCGCCCGCTGTTCTGCCGCGGTATCGGCCCGTTCCGCTGGGTTGCCCTGTCCGGCGACCCGGAGGATATCTACAAAACCGACGCCAAAGTGAAGGAGATCGTCGCCGATGACGAGCATCTTCACCACTGGCTGGACATGGCCCGCGAGCGCATTAACTTCCAGGGCCTGCCCGCGCGTATCTGCTGGGTAGGGCTGGAGTGGCGTCAAAAACTCGGCCTCGCCTTCAACGAAATGGTGCGCAGCGGTGAAGTCTCCGCGCCGATCGTCATCGGCCGCGATCACCTGGACTCCGGCTCCGTTGCTAGCCCGAACCGCGAAACCGAAGCCATGCGCGACGGCTCGGATGCGGTCTCCGACTGGCCGCTGCTGAACGCCCTGCTGAATACCGCCAGCGGCGCGACCTGGGTATCGCTGCACCACGGCGGCGGCGTGGGGATGGGCTTCTCCCAGCATTCCGGGATGGTCATCGTCTGCGACGGAACCGATGAAGCCGCCGCGCGTATCGCTCGCGTACTGCACAACGACCCGGCAACCGGCGTGATGCGTCACGCGGATGCGGGTTACGAAATTGCCATTGACTGTGCCAAAGAGCAGGGCCTTAACCTGCCGATGATCCCTGCCACACAAGGAAAGCATTAATGAACGCATTAACACTCACTCCCGGCTCGCTGACGCTCAAGCAGCTGCGTAACGTCTGGCTTAAACCGGTCACCCTTTCGCTGGATGCAAGTGCCCACGCCGCCATTAACGAGAGCGTCGCCTGCGTCGAAGCCATCGTTGCCGAAGGGCGCACCGCCTACGGGATTAACACCGGCTTTGGCCTGCTGGCGCAGACCCGCATCGCGACACACGATCTGGAAAACTTACAGCGTTCGCTGGTGCTGTCACATGCGGCGGGCGTGGGTCAGCCGCTGGAGGATGAGATTGTCCGTCTGATGATGGTGCTCAAAATCAACAGCCTGGCCCGCGGCTTCTCCGGCATTCGACTGAGCGTGATTCAGGCGCTGATGGCGCTGGTCAATGCGGAAGTCTATCCGTGGATCCCGGCAAAAGGTTCCGTCGGTGCCTCCGGCGATCTTGCGCCGCTGGCGCACATGTCGCTGCTCCTGCTGGGGGAAGGCAAAGCGCGCTGGCAGGGCGAGTGGCTTCCTGCGAAAGAGGCGCTGAAAAAAGCCGGGTTAAACCCGATAACCCTGGCGGCGAAAGAGGGGCTGGCGCTGCTGAACGGCACGCAGGCATCGACCGCTTTCGCGCTGCGCGGCCTGTTTGAAGCGGAAGATCTGTTTGCCTCAGCGGTGGTGTGCGGTGCGCTGACCACCGAAGCCGTGCTGGGCTCGCGTCGCCCGTTCGATGCCCGCATCCACGAGGTGCGCGGTCAGCGCGGGCAGATCGATGCCGCCGCGATGTACCGTCACGTGCTTACCGACACCAGCGAGATCGCGGATTCACACCACAACTGTGAAAAGGTGCAGGATCCCTATTCCCTGCGCTGCCAGCCGCAGGTGATGGGCGCGTGCCTGACGCAGCTGCGCCAGGCGGCAGAAGTGCTGCTGGTGGAGGCCAACGCGGTGTCCGATAACCCGCTGGTGTTCGCCCAGGAAAACGAGGTGGTCTCCGGGGGCAACTTCCACGCCGAGCCGGTGGCAATGGCGGCGGATAATATCGCCCTGGCGATTGCCGAAGTTGGCGCGTTGTCCGAGCGCCGCATCGCGCTGATGATGGATAAACATATGTCCCAGCTGCCGCCGTTCCTGGTGCGTAACGGCGGGGTCAACTCGGGCTTTATGATTGCCCAGGTGACCGCGGCGGCGCTGGCGAGCGAGAACAAAGCCCTGTCGCACCCGCACAGCGTGGACAGCCTGCCAACGTCAGCGAACCAGGAAGATCACGTTTCGATGGCGCCGGCTGCCGGGCGTCGTCTGTGGGAAATGGCCTCCAACACCCGCGGCGTGCTGGCGGTGGAGTGGCTGGCGGCATGTCAGGGTGTCGATCTGCGTGAAGGGCTAAAATCCAGCCCGCTGCTGGAGCAGGCGCGTCATGTGCTGCGCGAGCACGTATCGCACTACGATGATGACCGCTTCTTTGCGCCGGATATTGATAAGGCGATGCAGCTTCTGGAAGAGGGAAGCCTTGTAGGATTGCTACCTTCAGTGCTGTGATTTTTTGCCCGAACCCTCTCCCACAGGGAGAGGGAATTGCCCGGTTTTCTCCCTCTCCCTGTGGGAGAGGGCCGGGGTGAGGGCATCAGCCCGCACTATTATGAATACATCGCCGTAATCGACGCGCTGCCCAGCGAATGGAAATGCACGTTAAACCCCACCATCGCGCCGCTCGCCCCTTCATCGACCTCAATCTTCTCCACATCCAGCGCGTGCACCGTGAAGATATAGCGGTGGGTTTCCCCTTTTGGCGGCGCCGCGCCGCCGTAGCCCGCTTTACCAAAATCAGTGCGCGTCTGAATGGCGCCTTCAGGCAGGGCAACCAGGTCTGAACCGGAACCCTGCGGCAGGACGCGCGTGTCGGCAGACAGGTTCGCCACAATCCAGTGCCACCAGCCGGAGCCGGTAGGCGCATCCGGGTCGTAGCAGGTCACGACAAAGCTTTTGGTTCCGGCCGGAACCTCGTCCCACGCCAGGTGCGGGGAGATGTTGTCTCCCTGATACCCCATGCCGTTGAATACGTGGCGTTCCGGTAGTTTTTCACCGTCGCGCAGATCTTTACTGATGATTTTCATACGGTTTACCCTCGTTGATCGCTCGTTCAGCAAGTGTAATGCATAGGGTTATATCGTGAAATGCGCGGGAATGTTAACGGCTGTTACAACCGCGTCGGTTAATTTACGCAGCTGCTCTGGCGTAATGCTGTACGGCGGCATCAGGTAGATAAGCTTGCCGAAAGGCCGCACCCAGACGCCCTGGTCCACAAAGAAGCGCTGCAGCGCCGCCATATTCACCGGATGGGTGGTTTCAATCACGCCGATGGCGCCCAGCACGCGCACATCTGCCACGAAATTCGCATCCGAGGCGGCGCTCAGCTCCTCTTTCAGCTGCGCCTCAATCGCCGCAACCTGCGTCTGCCACTCGCCGCTCTCCAGAATGGCGAGGCTTTCGCTTGCGACGGCGCAGGCCAGCGGGTTGCCCATAAACGTCGGGCCATGCATAAAGCAGCCCGCCTCGCCGTCGCTGATGGTGTCGGCAACCTGACGGGTCGTGAGCGTGGCGGAGAGCGTCATGGTGCCGCCGGTCAGCGCTTTACCCAGACACAGAATATCCGGCGCAATGCCTGCATGCTCGCAGGCAAACAGCCTGCCGGTGCGGCCAAAGCCGGTGGCGATCTCATCGGCAATCAGCAGAATGCCCTCGCGGTCGCACATCTTGCGAATACGCCTCAGCCATTCCGGATGGTACATCCGCATTCCGCCTGCGCCCTGCACAATCGGCTCCAGGATCACGGCGGCGATTTCATGGCGATGCGCCGCCATCAGCCGCGCGAAGCCGACCATGTCCATCTCGTTCCACTCGCCGTCGAAACGGCTCTGCGGGGCCGGGGCGAACAGGTTTTCCGGCAGATAGCCTTTCCACAGGCTGTGCATCGAGTTGTCCGGATCGCACACCGACATCGCCCCGAAGGTATCCCCGTGATAGCCGTTGCGGAAGGTGAGGAAGCGCTGGCGCGTTTCACCCTTCGCGTGCCAGTACTGCAGCGCCATTTTCATCGCCACTTCCACCGCCACGGAGCCGGAATCGGCCAGGAACACGCACTCCAGCGATTCAGGCGTCATCGCCACCAGGCGACGGCATAAATCCACCGCAGGCTGATGGGTGATTCCGCCAAACATCACGTGCGACATCTGGTCAATCTGGGCCTTCATCGCCGCATTCAGACGCGGGTGGTTGTACCCGTGAATGGCCGCCCACCACGAAGACATCCCGTCAACGAGCTGTTCGCCGCTGGCGAGGTGCAGCTCGCAGCCGTGGGCCGAGGCCACCGGATAAACGGGAAGAGGGCGGGTAGTGGAGGTGTAAGGGTGCCAGATATGCTGCTTGTCGAAGGCGAGATCGTCCTGGGTCATAATCGACTTGTAAACCATTTTGAAAAGTTTTAGGTTTACGAGTATAAACCGAACCGAAAATTAACAAAACCCTTTGGAGAAGCCCGATGGCTCACCACGCACGCTGGACGATGTCGCAAGTCACTGAATTATTCAACAAACCTTTCCTTGAGCTGATGTTCGAAGCCCAACAGGTGCATCGTCAGCACTTCGATCCGCGCCATGTTCAGGTCAGCACGCTGCTATCGATCAAAACCGGTGCCTGTCCTGAAGACTGCAAATATTGCCCGCAGAGCGCGCGCTACAAAACCGGCCTGGAGTCCGAACGGCTGATGGAAGTAGAGCAGGTGCTCGACTCCGCCCGCAAGGCGAAAAACGCCGGCTCGACCCGCTTCTGCATGGGCGCGGCGTGGAAAAACCCGCACGACCGCGACATGCCGTATCTGGAGCAGATGGTGAAGGGCGTGAAGGAGATGGGCCTCGAAGCTTGTATGACGCTCGGCACGCTGAACGAGGAGCAGGCGCAGCGCCTCTCCGCCGCAGGGCTGGATTACTACAACCATAACCTCGACACCTCGCCGGAATTTTACGGCAACATCATCACCACGCGGACCTATCAGGAGCGTCTGGACACGCTGGATAAAGTGCGTGACGCGGGGATCAAGGTCTGCTCGGGCGGTATTGTCGGCTTAGGCGAAACGGTGAAAGACCGCGCGGGCCTGCTGCTGCAGCTGGCAAACCTGCCGACCCCGCCGGAAAGCGTGCCGATCAACATGCTGGTAAAGGTTAAGGGAACGCCGCTGGCGGATAACGACGACGTGGATGCGTTTGATTTTATTCGCACCATCGCCGTGGCGCGCATCATGATGCCGACCTCTTTCGTGCGCCTCTCAGCCGGTCGCGAGCAGATGAACGAGCAGACCCAGGCGATGTGCTTTATGGCCGGAGCCAACTCCATCTTCTACGGCTGCAAGCTGCTGACCACGCCGAACCCGGAAGAGGACAAAGACGTTCAGCTGTTCCGCAAGCTGGGGCTTAACCCGCATCAGACCGAGGTGCTGACGGGCGATAACGAGCAACAGCAGCAGCTGGAGCAGCAGATTTTCAACGCCGACACCGACCAGTTCTACAACGCGGCAGCCGTATGACCTGGCAGGCACGCATTAATACCGCGCTGGACGAACGCCGGGCGGCAGAGGCATTTCGCGTTCGCAGGGTGGTGGAAAACGGCGCGGGCCGTTTTCTTACCCGCGAGGGGAGGCAGTTTTGTAATTTCTCCAGCAACGACTATCTCGGGCTGAGCCAGCATCCGTCCATCATCCGCGCCTGGCAGCAGGGTGCGGAGCGGTTTGGCGTGGGCAGCGGCGGCTCGGGACACGTTAGCGGCTACACCACCGCGCATCAGGCGCTGGAAGAGGCGCTTGCCGACTGGCTCGGCTACCCGCGCGCGCTGCTGTTTATCTCCGGCTTTGCCGCCAACCAGGCGGTCATTACCGCCCTGATGGGAAAAGAGGACCGGATTGTCGCCGACCGCCTGAGCCACGCCTCGCTGCTGGAGGCGGCAAATTTAAGCCCGGCGCAGCTGCGCCGTTTTGCCCATAACGATGCGGGGCAACTCGCCGCGCTGCTGGATAAACCCTGCGACGGACAGCAGCTGGCGGTCACCGAAGGCGTGTTCAGCATGGACGGCGACAGCGCGCCGCTTGCCGCGCTGCACGAGGCCGCAAAACGGCAAAACGCCTGGCTGCTGGTTGACGATGCCCACGGCATTGGCGTAATGGGTGACGAAGGTCGCGGCAGCGCGCATCAGCAAAACGTAAAGCCGGAGCTGCTGATCGTCACCTTCGGCAAAGGCTTTGGCGTCAGCGGCGCCGCCGTGCTGTGCAGCGAGTCCGTCGCCGACTATCTGCTGCAGTTTGCCCGGCACCTGATCTACAGCACCAGCATGCCTCCGGCGCAGGCCGTGGCGCTGTCTGCGTCGCTGGCGGTGATCCGCAGCGCAGAAGGGGATGAACGTCGCCAGCGGCTGGCAGAGCATATCTCCCGCTTCCGCAAGGGGCTAGCGGCGCTGCCCTTCCACAGCCCCGATTCGCAAAGCGCCATCCAGCCGGTGATTGTCGGCGAAAACGGCCGCGCGCTGGCGCTGGCACAGGCGCTGCGCGAGCGCGGCATGTGGGTTACAGCCATTCGCCCGCCAACGGTCCCGCCGGGTACCGCGCGGCTGCGTTTAACCCTGACGGCGGCGCATGACGCTCGGGATATCCAGACGCTGCTGGAGGCGCTCCATGACGCCGGTGAATAAGCAGGCCGTCGCGGCGGCATTTGGCCGGGCCGCGCAGAGCTATTCGCAGCACGATGAGCTGCAGCGTCAGAGCGCGCAGGGGCTTCTGGTCGCGCTTGGCGACAACCGCTTTCCGCAGGTGCTGGACGCCGGCTGTGGTCCCGGCGGCAACAGCCGCTACTGGCGCGGGGCGGGAAGCCAGGTCACGGCTATCGACCTCTCAGAGCAGATGCTCGACGAGGCGCGTCAGCGAAAGGCAGCGGATCGCTATCTGCTGGCGGATATCGAGGCGATCCCGCTGGCGGATGCGCAGTTCGATCTGGTCTGGAGTCATCTGGCGGTTCAGTGGTGCAGCAGCCTGCCGCAGGCCTTACGCGAGCTTTATCGCGTGGCGCGACCGGGCGGGAAGGTGGCCTTTACCACCCTGCTGGAAAGTTCGCTGCCGGAGCTGAACCAGGCGTGGAAAGCGGTGGATGAGCAGCCGCACGCTAACCGCTTTTTATCGCAAGAGCAGGTGACGCAGGCGCTGGCAGGCTGGCGCTATCGCAGCACGGTGCAGACCATCACCCTCAATTTTAGGGATGCGTTGAGCGCGATGCGCTCGCTGAAGGGCATCGGGGCCACGCACCTGCACGCCGGGCGGGAGAAAAAACCGCTGACCCGGGGACAGCTGCAGCGTCTGGAGCTGGCCTGGCCGCAGCAGCGGGGACATTTCCCGCTCTCTTATCAACTTTTTCATGGGATTATCGAACGTGAGTGAACGTTATTTTGTCACCGGAACGGATACGGAAGTGGGAAAAACGGTGGCCAGCTCGGCGCTGCTGCAGGCGGCGCGAAAGCTTGGGAAAAACACCGCCGGATATAAGCCGGTTGCTTCCGGCAGCGAGATGACGGCGGAAGGATTACGCAATACCGACGCGCTGGCGATCCAGCGTAACAGCACGCGTGAGCTTGCCTATTCAGCGGTGAATCCGTACACCTTTGCCGAGCCGACCTCGCCGCACATCATCAGCGCTGACGAAGGTCGTCCGATTGATTTCACCGTGCTGTCAGCCGGGTTACGGGCGCTGGAAAGCCAGGCCGACTGGGTGCTGGTGGAAGGTGCAGGCGGCTGGTTTACGCCGCTTTCGGACACGCAGACGTTTGCTGACTGGGTGCAGGCCGAGCAGCTTCCCGTCATTCTGGTCGTCGGCGTCAGGCTGGGCTGCATCAATCACGCCATGTTGACCGCGCAGGCCGTCCAGCAGGCCGGGCTGCGTCTGGCGGGCTGGATAGCCAACGACGTGGTTGCGCCGGGGAAACGACACCAGGAGTATCTGGCGACGCTCAGGCGCGTACTTCCCGCCCCGTGCCTCGGGGAAATTCCCTGGCTTGCTGACGGCGTGGAAAATGCCGACACCGGGCGTTATCTCGATCTCAGCGTCTTGCTTCCCGCGACATCCAGTGCGCGATAAGCTCGTCATCCAGCTCGTTAACGTGGCCCTGCGCCACGTTACGCCCGCGATAGAGCATGCAGAAACGGTCCGCAACCCGGCGGATAAACGACAGCTGCTGCTCCGCTAATAGCACCGTCATACCTAACTCCCGGTTTAAGCGCACCAGCAGCTGCCCCAGCTTCTGGGCGAAGCTGTGTCCTGCGCCGTGCAGGGGCTCATCGAGGATCAGCAGGTGCGGACGGTTCACCAGCGCATTAGCCAGCGCCAGCTGGTACTGGTCGTCCGGAGAGAGCGTGTTCGCACGGGCCTGACGCAATGCGTAGAGCGCCGGAAACAGGTCGTAAACGTCACTTTTCGCCTCCGGGGTGGGTTTCCCCATCGCCCGCATGGCGATATGCAGATTCTCCTCAATCGTTAACTGGGAGAAGATCCGCCTGTCCTGCGGGACATAGCCTATCCCCGGTCCTGAGCGCTGTTCTGGCGGCAGGTTAAGCAAGTCGCGCGGCGGCGCGCCCGCCTCATGCCAGATGATGCTGCCGCTTTCAACGGGCACTCTCCCGGCGATGCAATTCATGAGGGTGGTTTTCCCCATCCCCGGCAGGCCAACGACGCCTGTACACATCCCTTGTGGAAAATCCAAATTCACGTTCCATAGCGTATGTTGGCTTCCGTAAAACTGATTCACAGCACGCAGACTCAACATCTTTTTCTCCTTAAAAATGTGTGTAGGTGAGGCTCATGTTTGAATCTGCAAAACCCCTGCCAGAAACCGAAAAGTGTTCAAAAAAACGGCTTTTTTAGGAATAAGTCACCAGATAGGGGCTGTGAAAAAAGGGAATTGCACATCGACGGTGCTGGAGGTGGTGAGTTGTGGTGCAGAACCCGAAATGATGAAAATGTGAGCAAGATCCCATCGGTTGGTTATGAATGACGCAACTGTTAATCATCAAAAAATAGCTATAAAAATTTTTTACTGCCGTCTCGTGGGAAAAACCGGGAATTTGCCGAGCGCCAGTCTGCATGGGCTGGAAGCAGTTATCCACTATTCCTGTGGATAACCATGTGCATTAGAGTTAGAAAACACGCGATAAGCGAGAGAAGACGCGGCTTACGCCCAAATTGGCGCTAAACGCGGCTTTAGAAAATATCGTTTATTATTTAATTGCTTAGATAAAAGCAATTCCCGTCATTAAAGTGTCACCCGTTGCCACAAAACTATCATTACCTGGCTTGACAAATGTTAAAAAAGAAAAAGTTCTGGGGATAACCTGACCTGACTGGTGTTTTATATTGTCACAGTCCAAATTTTGGCCGCTATCGCGCTAATCATTCAGGCGCTATGCTAAATATCCTGACATGCTACTGGTTTTTCATCCAGTGTTTTTTACTGGCATTCCTGGCAACAACGAGTAAAATTACTCACCTGCCGCTTATAACGTCATCAGGTTGTCGCCCATGAGTAAACCGTTCAAATTAAATTCTGCTTTCCGTCCATCTGGCGATCAGCCTGAGGCGATCCGTCGTCTGGAAGAGGGGCTGGAAGACGGGCTGGCGCACCAGACGCTGCTGGGGGTAACCGGCTCGGGTAAAACGTTCACCATCGCCAACGTGATTGCGGATCTCCAGCGCCCAACGATGGTGCTGGCACCCAACAAAACCCTGGCCGCGCAGCTTTACGGCGAGATGAAAGAGTTCTTCCCGGAAAACGCGGTGGAGTATTTCGTCTCCTACTACGATTACTACCAGCCTGAAGCCTACGTACCGAGCTCTGACACCTTCATCGAGAAGGATGCCTCGGTGAACGAACACATCGAGCAGATGCGTCTGTCGGCCACGAAGGCGCTTCTGGAGCGTCGCGATGTGGTCGTCGTCGCGTCGGTTTCCGCGATCTACGGTCTGGGCGATCCCGATCTCTATCTCAAGATGATGCTGCACCTGACGCAGGGGATGATCATCGACCAGCGCGCGATCGTTCGCCGTCTGGCGGAGCTGCAGTATGCCCGTAACGATCAGGCGTTCCAGCGCGGCACCTTCCGCGTACGCGGTGAGGTGATCGACATCTTCCCGGCGGAATCGGACGATATGGCGCTGCGCGTCGAGCTGTTTGACGAAGAGGTTGAACGCCTGTCGCTCTTCGACCCGCTGACCGGACACATTGAATCAGTGATCCAGCGCTTCACCATCTACCCGAAAACGCACTACGTGACGCCGCGCGAGCGTATCGTGCAGGCGATGGAAGAGATCAAAGTGGAGCTGGCCGAGCGCCGTAAAGTGCTGCTGGCGAACAATAAGCTGCTGGAAGAGCAGCGCCTGAGCCAGCGTACCCAGTTTGACCTTGAGATGATGAACGAGCTGGGCTACTGCTCCGGCATTGAAAACTACTCGCGCTTCCTCTCCGGGCGCGGGCCGGGCGAGCCGCCGCCGACGCTGTTTGATTACCTGCCGGCAGACGGTTTGCTGGTGATCGACGAATCCCACGTCACGATCCCGCAGATCGGCGGGATGTACCGCGGTGACCGGGCGCGTAAAGAGACGCTGGTGGAGTACGGCTTCCGCCTGCCGTCGGCGCTGGATAACCGTCCGATGAAGTTTGAAGAATTTGAGGCATTAGCGCCGCAAACCATTTACGTCTCGGCCACGCCGGGCAACTACGAGCTGGAGAAATCCGGTGAAGACGTTGTCGATCAGGTTGTGCGCCCGACCGGTCTGCTCGACCCGATTATCGAGGTGCGTCCGGTGGCTACGCAGGTGGACGATCTGCTCTCTGAAATTCGCGCCCGTTCCGCCATCAACGAGCGCGTGCTGGTGACCACGCTCACCAAGCGTATGGCGGAAGACCTCACCGAGTATCTCGAAGAGCACGGCGAGAAGGTGCGCTATCTGCATTCGGATATCGACACCGTGGAGCGCATGGAGATTATCCGCGATCTGCGTCTGGGTGAGTTTGACGTGCTGGTGGGGATCAACCTGCTGCGAGAAGGTCTGGATATGCCGGAAGTCTCGCTGGTGGCGATTCTGGATGCGGACAAAGAGGGTTTCCTGCGTTCCGAGCGTTCGCTGATCCAGACCATTGGCCGCGCCGCGCGTAACGTCAACGGGAAAGCGATTCTGTACGGTGACAAAATCACCCCGTCGATGGCGAAAGCGATTGGCGAAACGGAGCGCCGCCGCGAGAAACAGCAGCGCTACAACGAAGAGCACGGCATCACGCCGCAGGGGCTGAACAAGAAGGTCGTGGATATTCTGGCGCTGGGTCAGAACATTGCCAAAACCAAAGCGAAGGGTCGCGGCAAGGCGCGTTCAGTGGTGGAAGAGGATACCGTCGTGCTGACGCCGAAAGCGCTGCAGCAGAAAATCCACGAGCTGGAAGGGCAGATGATGCAGCACGCGCAGAACCTGGAGTTCGAAGAGGCGGCGCAGATCCGCGACCAGCTACATCAGCTGCGGGATCTGTTTATCGCGGCATCGTGAGTAAAGCGTTGTTTTCTCCCTCTCCCTGTGGGAGAGGGCCGGGGTGAGGGCATCAGGCCGCACAAAACGAACCTAACCCAGCGCCTGAATCGCCTTCTCCAGCGCCTCGCGCAGCAGGTGACGGTCATGGCGATACTTAATGTCACTCGCTTCCAGCGGCTCCTGCACCACCACGCGGTCGCCAATACCCGACACATCCACCTTCGGCCCGACCACGACGCCGTCGATAATTTTTTTACCGACGTACTGCTCCATTAATTCAAGTTTATCTGCCAGCGACAGGCTCGCCGCCGCCGGACTAAGTTCACGTCCCAGGTTACCGATGTAAACCATCGGGGCAGGGGTGCGGCGCAGCGCCTGCGCCAGCTCTTTCACCAGTAGAATTGGCATCAGGCTGGTATAAAAACTGCCTGGACCGATCAGGATAAGATCCGCTTCCCCGATGGCCTCCACCGCTTCTCGCGTGGCGGGCACGCTCGGATAGGTCATTAACTCCGTGGGTGGCAGAATGAGCTGGTCAATATTCACCTCGCCGTAAACTTCATGCCCTTCAGCGTCGATGGCCATCAAGTCTACCGGTTGTTCTGACATGGGGATCAGGAATGCGTCCACTTTGAGCAGATTACGGATTAAATTAATGGCTTCCAGAGGCCTTACGCTCAGGTGATCGAGCGCCTTTAACATCAAATTTCCGAGGTTATGTCCGGAAAGTTCGCCATTACCGCCAAAACGGTACTCAAACATCGCCGACGCGACGCTCGGCTCGGTAATTAACTGGTTCAGGCAGTTGCGCATGTCTCCCCAGGCAATGCCGCCTTCGGCACGTCGAATGCGCCCGGTTGAGCCGCCGTTGTCGGTGGTAGTTACTATCCCTGTCAGCCTTGAGCCGAGTGACGATAAAGAGGACATAACCCGGCCTAAGCCGTGTCCTCCGCCAAGAGCGACCACTCGGTCAAGATCCGCAAAAGTGCGATTGCGCATACGTATTCCTTATCACGTTCGATCGCGTAACAGTAACCTAACTACCCCTAAAAGACGATGCCTCACCCGATGCAAAATGACGTATATCAATGTGAAAATGCGGTTTTTAGGTATTCTGTAGCGAAAATGCAGGATTGATTCGCTATATACACAACTATATAGCGAAAGGCGATAATGGCGTCGTGAGAATTTCCGCGCTACTATCGCCCTAACCACGTTTTCAAAATTGAAAACATACACTCTAGCCCTTGTGCCTGTGTCGAAAGATATGGCGCTCTGGCCGTGGCGAGTTTGCCACCAGGGTACAGAAAGAAATGACTGTGCCTCCCGATCTGGAAAGGTGTACATGGCTTCACAACTTACTGATGCTTTCGCGCGTAAGTTTTATTACTTACGTCTGTCGATTACCGATGTGTGCAACTTCCGTTGCACCTACTGCCTGCCCGATGGCTACAAACCGGGCAGCGTCACCAATAACGGCTTTCTCTCCGTGGATGAAGTGCGCCGCGTCACGCGCGCCTTCTCTGAGCTCGGCACCGAAAAAGTGCGTCTGACCGGCGGCGAACCCTCTCTGCGCCGCGATTTCCCCGACATCATTGCCGCCGTGCGTGAAAACGAACGCATCCGCCAGATTGCCGTGACCACCAACGGTTACCGCATGGCGCGTGACGTGGCGAACTGGCGCGATGCGGGGCTGACGGCGATCAACGTCAGCGTCGATAGCCTTGACGCCCGTCAGTTCCACTCCATTACCGGCCAGGATAAATTTCAGCTGGTCATGGACGGCATCGACGCCGCGTTCACGGCGGGCTTCGAAAAAGTCAAAGTCAACACGGTACTGATGCGTGATGTGAACCACCATCAGCTGGACACCTTCCTGGCGTGGATCCAATCCCGCCCCATTCAGCTGCGTTTTATCGAGCTGATGGAAACCGGCGAGGGCAGCGAACTGTTCCGTCGCCATCACATCTCCGGCATGGTGCTGCGCGACGAGCTGCTGAAACGCGGCTGGATCCACCAGATCCGCCAGCGCAGCGACGGCCCGGCGCAGGTCTTCTGTCACCCGGATTATGAGGGTGAGATTGGGCTTATCATGCCCTATGAGAAAGACTTCTGCGCCAGCTGCAACCGCCTGCGCGTCTCCTCCGTTGGCAAGCTCCATCTTTGCCTGTTCGGCGACGGCGGCGTGGACCTTCGCGATCTGCTGGAAGATGATGCGCAGCAGGGCGCGCTTGAAGCACGCATTTCTGACGCGCTGACGCATAAAAAACAGACCCACTTCCTGCATCAGGGCAATACCGGTATTACTCAGAACCTGTCTTATATCGGCGGGTAATCAGGCTTAAGAAGGAATCAGAAGATGAGTCAGGTAAGCGCAGAATTTATCCCGACACGCATTGCTATCCTTACCGTTTCCGACCGCCGGGGCGAAGAGGATGATACCTCCGGCCACTGGCTGCGCGAGGCAGCCCATGACGCGGGGCATCACATCGTCGATAAAGCGATCGTGAAGGAGAACCGCTACGCCATTCGCGCTCAGGTTTCGCAGTGGATTGCCAGCGATGAGGTGCAGGTGGTGCTGATCACCGGCGGCACCGGCTTTACCACAGGCGATCAGGCCCCTGAAGCGCTGATCCCGCTGTTCGACCGCGAGGTGGAAGGCTTCGGCGAAGTGTTCCGCATGCTCTCCTTTGAAGAGATTGGTACCTCCACGCTCCAGTCGCGCGCCGTTGCCGGGGTGGCTAACAAAACCCTGATTTTCGCTATGCCGGGCTCGACCAAAGCCTGCCGCACCGCGTGGGAAAACATCATCGCCCCGCAGCTGGACGCCCGTACCCGTCCGTGTAATTTCCATCCCCATTTAAAGAAATAAGCTATGTCACAACTGACCCACATTAACGCCGCCGGCGAAGCGCATATGGTGGACGTCTCGGCCAAAGCGGAAACGATGCGCGAGGCGCGCGCGGAAGCGTTCGTCACCATGCTGCCGGAGACCCTGGCGATGATTATCGACGGCAGCCATCACAAGGGCGACGTCTTTGCCACCGCCCGCATCGCCGGTATTCAGGCCGCCAAACGGACCTGGGATCTCATTCCGCTGTGCCATCCGCTGATGCTGAGCAAGGTGGAAGTGAACCTGCAGGCACAGCCGGAGCATAATCGCGTGCGCATTGAGTCACTTTGCCGCTTAACCGGCAAAACCGGCGTGGAGATGGAGGCGCTGACGGCGGCCTCAGTTGCCGCGCTGACCATCTACGATATGTGCAAAGCGGTGCAGAAAGATATGGTGATTGGCCCGGTTCGCCTGCTGGCAAAAAGCGGCGGCAAATCCGGTGATTTTAAGGTGGACAGCCATGATTAAGGTGCTCTTTTTTGCGCAGGTGCGCGAGCTGGTGAATACCGATAGCCTGACGCTGGACGCGTCCTTCGAAAACGTTGCGGCCCTGCGCGCGCATCTGGCGGCACAAAGCGACCGCTGGGCGCTGGCGCTGGACGAAGGCAAGCTGCTGGCCGCCGTTAACCAGACGCTGGTGGAGTTCACCCATCCGCTGAACGCAGGGGATGAAGTGGCCTTCTTCCCGCCGGTTACGGGAGGCTAAGATGGCTGAAACCCGAATTCTGGTGAGCCCCGAGCGTTTTAACGTGGGGACAGAGTACAGCTGGCTGGCGGAACGCGATGAAGACGGCGCGGTCGTCACCTTCACCGGCAAGGTGCGCAACCACAATCTCGGTGACAGCGTGAAGGCACTGACGCTGGAGCACTATCCGGGGATGACCGAGAAATCGCTGGCGGAGATTGTCGACGAGGCACGGGGCCGCTGGCCGCTTGGCCGCGTCACGGTTATTCACCGCATCGGCGAGATGTGGCCTGGCGAAGAGATTGTCTTCGTCGGGGTGACCAGCGCGCACCGCAGCAGCGCGTTTGCGGCAGGGGAGTTCATTATGGATTACCTCAAAACCAAAGCGCCGTTCTGGAAGCGCGAAGCCACACCGGAAGGTGACCGCTGGGTAGAATCTCGCGACAGCGATAAACAAGCCGCCAGCCGTTGGTAGTCGGTTTACGTGGATGTGTTAATCTTAACTTGTGTGTCTACTTAATCTTAATCAGGAGTGAATCATGGACCGATTTCCGCGTTCCGATTCAATAGTACAGCAGACCCGTAGCGGCCTGCAGACGTATATGGCTCAGGTGTACGGCTGGATGACGGTTGGCCTGCTGCTTACCGCGTTTATCGCGTGGTATGCGGCGAACACGCCTGAACTGATGATGTTTATCTTCTCCAGCAAAATTACCTTCTTTGGGCTGATTATCGCGCAGCTGGCGCTGGTATTTGTGCTTTCTGGTCTGGTGCAAAAGCTCAGTGCCGGAATGGCAACCACGCTGTTTATGCTCTATTCGGCGCTAACGGGGCTGACGCTTTCCAGCATTTTCATCGTCTACACCTACTCCTCCATCGCCAGCACGTTTGTGGTCACCGGCGGGATGTTCGGTGCGATGAGTCTCTACGGTTACACCACGAAGCGCGATCTGAGCGGCTTCGGCAGCATGCTGTTTATGGGGCTGATTGGGATTGTGCTGGCGTCACTGGTGAACCTGTGGCTGAAGAGCGACGCGCTGATGTGGGCCGTGACCTACATCGGGGTGGTGATCTTCGTTGGGTTGACGGCGTATGACACCCAGAAACTGAAAAACATCGGCGAGCAGATCGACGTACGCGACAGTTCACACCTGCGCAAATACGCGATTCTGGGCGCGCTGACGCTGTATCTGGACTTCATCAACCTGTTCCTGATGCTGCTGCGGATTTTAGGCAATCGTCGCTAAGGTTGTTTTGCCGGGTGGCGGTGCGGTCTGGTGCCCTCACCCTGACCCTCTCCCACGGGAGAGGGAACAAACACTAAAAACGGCAACAAGATTGCCGTTTTGCTTTTATTTCGCTAACGCCTTCTCGTTCTTCGCTCTCAGCTTTTTCGCCCGACTCTCCAGCACCAGATAACATACCGTTGCCAGCGCCAGCGGCAGGAAGTAATACAGCATGCGGTACGCCAGCAGGGCGGCGATAATCGTTCCCTGAGAGACATGCTCCCCGGCCAGCAACGCGATAAAGACCGCCTCCAGCACGCCGATCCCCGCCGGGATATGCACAATTACGCCCGCAATGCTGCTCACCAGCAGCACGCCCAGCACGAAGAAGTAATTCACGTCCTCGCCAATCAGCAGCCAGATAATGGCCCCCATCGCCATCCAGTTGGCGCTGGAGACGGCCATTTGCAGCACTGCAAACTTCCATGAGGGCAATACCAGCTTTTGCCCCTTGATGGTCATATGGCGGCGTTTAGCAAAGGCGCAGGCCCATAGATACACGGCGATGATGAGCAGCAGTACGATGCCCAGAATGCGCAGCGTGGCCTCATCGATATACCAGTGCGCGGGTAGCTGCACCACGCCGATAGTGAAGATCACGCCGCCGAGCAGAATATAGCCCAGCCAGTTGGTGGTGATGCTTAACGAGAAAATGCGCGTGATGGTCCCGCCCGGCAGGCCGAGCCGCGAGTAAAGGCGATAGCGCATGCCAATGCCGCCGACCCAGGTGCTCAGCGTCAGGTTAAAGGCGTAGCAGATAAACGACACCAGCATCACCTGACGTTTGGCCAGCTTGTGGCCGCAGTAGGCGCGGCCCAGCAGGTCATAGCAGCCGTACATCAGGTAGCTGACAATAACCAGCCCCACAGCGCCCAGCAGCACCATCCGGTTATAGTTGCGGATGACTTTCCACACCTCCTCCCAGTCAACTTTCTGCGCGTAGACCACCAGCAGAACCGCGACCGCAATAAAAAACAGCCAGGTCAGGATCTTTTTTGCCAGCCGCCAGCGCGGATGCGATTTCGACATCAGGGTTTGCCTCCGTCTTCTGCTTCAACGCGGTCCTGGGTTTCCATTTCGGGTTGTACCGGCGGATCCACCTGCGCTAGCTTCGGCGTATGCGCCGGCAGCCAGCCGACCATGGCCGGGAAGTGGCGCAGGAAGTGGAACACCACCACGCTGATGCCCAGGTTCCACCAGGTACGTTTAGGGACCATGGACTCGTCCACGCGCACGCTGTCGTTAACGATTAGCGCCTGCAGGTTATCCCGCAGGGTCTGGTTAAACTGGCGATCGTGAATGATCAGGTTAGCCTCGAGATTGAGCGATAAGCTCAGCGGATCGAGATTACTCGAACCCACGGTGGCCCAGTGATCGTCCATCAGCGCCACTTTGCCGTGCAGCGGTCGGCGGCGATATTCGTAGATCTGTACGCCGCCCTTCACCAGATAGTTATACAGCAGGCGTGCGCCCACTTTGACAATCGGCATATCCGGCTCGCCCTGCACAATCAGCTTCACGCGTACCCCGCGTCTTGCAGCACTGCGCATGGCGTGCAGCAGGCGATAGCCCGGGAAAAAGTAGGCGTTAGCGATAATCACTTCGCGCTTCGCGTTGGCGAGCATCTTGAGATAATGACGTTCAATGTCGTCCCGGTGCTCGCCGTTATCCCGCCAGACGAAAAGAGCCTGCGCTTCGCCGGGCTTCCGGTTCTCTTCCGGGCGATGGCGGCGTCTCCACCAGCGGCGAACGGCCTCTTTACCCGGCAGGTTCTCCAGCTCAAACAGTAAGATGTCCTGCACCACGGGGCCTTCAATGCGAATGGCGTAATCCTGCTTCGCTTCCGGGCCGTAGTCGGACATATGCTCCGCGGAGTAGTTAATGCCGCCGACAAACGCCACCGTCTCATCCACCACCACAATTTTGCGGTGCATCCGGCGGAAAAGGTTGGTCCGCATGCCGAACAGGCGAGGGCCGGGATCGTAGTAGCGAAACACCACGCCCGCGGAGGTCAATTCATTCACAAACGCATCGCTGAGATCCGGCGAGCCATAGCCATCAAGCAGCACTTCAATTTTGACGCCGCGCCGGGCGGCGCGCAGCAGCACGCTATGCAACTGTTTGCCCACGTCGTCTTCGAACCAGATAAAGGTTTCGAGGATCACCTTCTGCTGTGCATGGTCAATCGCTTTAAATACGGCCGGATAATACTCGTCCCCGTTGACCAGCAGCGTGATTCGGTTGCCTTCCTGCCAGGAACATTTCATAGGTGGATCTCCGCGCTGAGCGGGGCATGGTCGGAAAGATGCCGCCAGTTAAGGAGCGCCAGGGCGGTCGGGCTGCTTGCGTGGGCATTTTTCACGTAGATGCGGTCAAGCCGAAGCAGCGGGAAACGGACCGGGAAGGTGCGCGCAGGCCTGCCGTTGGCGCGAGTAAAAATCTCTTCCAGCCCGGCATCCACTTTCAACGGATGGTTTGCCCGCTGTCTCCAGTCGTTGAAATCGCCCGCTACCACCACCGGTTCACCTTCGGGAAGGGCGTTGGCCCATTCGGCCAGCATTTTCAGCTGTGCCTGACGATGGGCTTCGCGAAGGCCCAGATGAACACAGCCAACATGGACAGGTCGCTCGAGGTCTGGCGGCGTAATGCGGCAGTAAAGCAGGCCGCGTTTTTCGCTTTCCCCGACGGAAACGTCGCGGTTTTCATAATGTTCAATGGGGTAACGGGACAGTACCGCGTTTCCGTGATGTCCTTCCGGATAGACCGCGTTGCGGCCGTAGGCGTAGTCACTCCACATGGTGTCGGCCAGAAATTCATAGTGCGGCGTGTCGGGCCAGTTCTCAAAGTGGAGCGGATGCACTTCGTGTGCGCCCATCACCTCCTGCAGGCAGACAATATCCGCGCTGACGGTGCGTACCGCGTCGCGCAGCTCCGGTAAAATGAAGCGGCGATTAAATGCTGTGAAGCCCTTATGAATGTTTATCGTCAGCACCTTAAGCGAGAAATGCTGCATTTTTTGAGTCATAAGCTCCTTCCTGAGTGACTATCCCAATGAAAATAAAGTGTAGTCGTCGTCACAAAAAGATGCGGCGTTACGGAATTTTCCGTAAAGTGCGGTAGTCTGATTAAGCAGAGAAAAATCCTTCAGGAGAGAAGCCATGAAGTGGCAACAACGTGTTCGTGTCGCAACTGGCCTGAGTTGCTGGCAGATAATGTTGCATTTACTGGTCGTGGCCGTACTGGTGATGGGCTGGATGAGCGGCACGCTGGTGCGTGTTGGCCTGGGGCTATGCGTCCTTTATGGCGTCACCGTGCTGTCGATGCTGTTTTTACAGCGCCACCATGAAGCGCGCTGGCGCGAGGTGGGTGATGTGCTCGAAGAGCTCACCACCACCTGGTATTTTGGCGCGGCGATGATCGTGCTTTGGCTGCTGTCGCGCGTGCTGCAAAACAACCTGCTGCTGGCCCTGGCCGGTCTGGCTATCCTCGCAGGGCCTGCGGTGGTCTCGCTGCTGACCAAAGAGAAAAAGCTACGCAATGTTGCGTCTAAA
Source organism: Enterobacter sp. CGMCC 5087 (assembly GCF_003144775.1). Lineage (NCBI taxonomy): Bacteria > Pseudomonadati > Pseudomonadota > Gammaproteobacteria > Enterobacterales > Enterobacteriaceae > Enterobacter > Enterobacter sp. CGMCC 5087. The sequence continues at coordinate 42,808 of NZ_QFXN01000248.1, forward strand.
CATCGCGTACGCCACTGAGCCCGTCGTGGCCGCTATGACCAGTAGCGGCCACAAACTTCCCCAGACAATATCCAGACTCGCATCCTTCAGATAGATTTGCTTGGTGATGTCCGTAAAGTGCCGAATCGGGTTTACCCACGTCAGATCCTGTAGCCACACCGGCATGTTCTCGACGGGTGAAACATAACCCGAGAGCAAAATCGCGGGCATCATAAAGACGAACACCCCGATAAAAGCCTGCTGCTGCGTCGAGCAGAGCGCCGAGATCAGCAGTCCAAACCCCACCAGCGACAGCCCGTAAATCACCATAGTGAAGTAAAACAGCGCCAGCGAACCGGCGAACGGGATCTGGTAGGCCCATATTCCCACCCCCAGCACGATGGTGGCCTGGAACGTCGCGACGATCAGCGCCGGGACCGCTTTGCCGACGAAAATTTGCCAGGTGGCGAGCGGGGAGACCAGCAGCTGGTCCAGCGTGCCCTGTTCACGCTCGCGGGCGACGGACAGGGAAGTCACGATCATCACCCCGATAGTGGTGATCATGGCGATCAGCGACGGTACCACGAACCACTTGTAGTCCAGATTCGGGTTGTACCAGTTACGCACCACCAGCTCGCTGTTGTTGGGCTTCGGTTTGCCCGCCATCAGCTCCTGCTGGTAATCCTTGACCACCTGTTGCAGGTAGTTGGCCGCGATCTGGGCGCTGTTGGAGTTACGCCCGTCGAGGATCAGCTGCATCGGCGCGGTCTGGAAGGTATCCAGATTGCGGGAGAAATCCGCCGGGAACCGCACCAGCAGCAGCGCTTTTTGTGTGTCAATGGTGGGCTGGATCTCCTGCGGGCTTTTCAGCAGCAGGATGTGGGTAAAGGCTTTTGCACGGGCAAAGCGCTGCGTCAGCTCGACGGAATGTTTGCCGTTATCTTCGTTGTAAATGGCAATGGTGGCGTTGGTCACCTCAAGGGTGGCGGCAAACGGGAACAGTAAAACCTGGATCAGCACCGGCAAGACCAGAATGGCGCGGGTTTGCGGCTCGCGCAGCAGGGATTGCAGCTCTTTGCGTATCAACGTCCATAATCGGTGAAACATGTTCGCTCCTTAATCTAACCGCCGTTTGGTTTTCATCCACGTCAACCCAATAAACATCAATGCTGACGCCATTAAAAACAGCGTGTTGACGATCAGCACCACCGGAATATTCCCCGCCAGGAACAGGCTTTGCAGCGTGCTCACAAAGTAGCGCGCCGGAATAACATAGGTCACGGCGCGGATCACCGCAGGCATACTGTCTATCTGGAAGATAAACCCGGACAGCATAATCGACGGTAAAAAGGCGGCGTTGAGGGCCACCTGCGCGGCGTTGAACTGGTTGCGAGTGATGGTGGAGATGAGCAGCCCCATGCCCAGCGTGCTGAGTAAAAACAGGCTGGTGATAAAAAACAGCACCACCAGCGAGCCGCGATACGGCACGCCGAGGATAAAGACCGAGACAAGCATGCAGAGCAGCATCGCCAGCATGCCGAGGAAATAGTAGGGGATGAGCTTACACAGCAGTAGCTCGACCCGCGTCACTTCGGTAGAAAGCAGTGCCTCCATGGTCCCGCGCTCCCACTCGCGGGCGATCACCAGCGAGGTCAGGATCGCGCCAATCACCGTCATGATAATCGTCACCGCGCCCGGAATAATAAAGTGCTGACTGATGGCGGCGGGGTTAAACCAGTAGCGCGTCTGCACGTCGATGAGCGGTTTAAATTCTTCACCCCGATCTTCCGCGCGCTGCATCTGCCAGAGCTGCCAGATCCCCTCCGCGTAGCCCTGCACGAAGTTGGCGGTGTTCGGCTCGCTGCCGTCGGTAATCACCTGGATCGGCGCATCGGCATTCGCCCGCGCCATATTGGCGGCGAAATCCACCGGAATGACGATCAGACCGCGAATTTTCCCGGCCTGCATTTTCTGAATCAACTCCTGCCTGTTATCGCTGATGGTGGCGTCAATGTAGGGCGATCCGGTCATGGCGTGAGTAAAGTCCAGCGCATCTTCACTCTGCTGCTCCAGCAAAATCCCGACCCGCAGCTTGCTGGAGTCCAGGTTAATGCCGTAGCCAAAGATAAACAGCAGCAGCAGGGGGATCACCACCGCAATAAGCCAGCTGCTGGGGTCACGCACGATCTGCCGCGTCTCTTTAATGCACAGTGCGCGCACCCTTCGCCAGGAAATGGCATTACTGCTCATGGGCATTCTCCTTATCCCAGTCGTGGATGAGGGTGATAAACGCCTGCTCCATGGTCGGGTCCGGAACTTCATCATCGGCGGCCTGGTTTTTCAGGTCGTCCGGGGTGCCGTGGGCAATCAGCTTGCCGCGATACACCAGCCCGATGCGGTCGCAGTACTCCGCCTCGTCCATGAAGTGGGTGGTCACCATCACGGTCACCCCTTTTTCCACCATGCTGTTGATGTGCAGCCAGAACTCGCGGCGGGTAATGGGGTCAACGCCTGAAGTCGGCTCATCAAGAAACAGAATATCCGGCTCGTGCATCAGCGAGCAGGCCAGCGCCAGCCGCTGCTTAAAGCCGAGCGGCAGCTCGTCGGTGGCGTGGGAGGCAATGTTGGTTAAGGCGAAGGCGTCGCTCATGCGGCGGATTTTCTCGTTCTGCGCGCGCCCGCGCAGGCCGTACACGCCGGAGAAAAAGCGCAGATTCTGCTCGACCGTCAGGTTGCCATACAGCGAAAACTTCTGCGCCATATACCCGAGATGCTGGCGCGCCTTGCCGGAGCTGATCTTCAGGTCCATATTCAGCACCAGCGCCTTGCCGGACGTCGGCACCAGCAGGCCGCACATCATCTTAAAGGTGGTCGATTTTCCCGCGCCGTTCGGCCCGAGCAGGCCAAAAATCTCCCCGCGTTTAACCGCGAAATTGACGTTATCGGTGGCGGCGAAATCCCCGAACTTTTTGGTGAGGGATTTGGCTTCAATCACCGTCTCGCCCGGCGTGCCTTCCACCGTGTGCAGAATGGCGGCAAGCGGCGACTCTGACGTACCCGCGCCGCCCAGCAGGTCGATAAACGCGTCCTCAAAGCGCGGCGCGGTCTCTTCCATCTCGATCTCAGGCATGCCGGGCGCTCGGCGAATCTCGTCGGCGGTGGCCTCTTTTTTGAGAATAATGCGCACCGAGCGGCCCTGGATCATCCCGTCGCTGACCTGCGGCAGCCTGAGCACCCGCTGCAGCAGCCTGCGGTTGGACTCCTGCGGGCTGTGCAACAGGAAGCTGCGCCCGGCCATGCTCTGCGTCAGCGTCGTCGGCTCGCCCTGATAAAGCAGTTCGCCTTCGTTCATCAGCAGCACGTCCCGACACTGTTCCGCTTCGTCGAGGTAGGAGGTGCTCCAGAGGATCAGCATCCCGTCGCCCGCCAGCTCGTGCACCATCTGCCACAGTTCACGGCGCGAAATCGGGTCTACGCCGACGCCGGGCTCGTCCAGCAGCAGCACTTTCGGCTCGCCGACCAGCGTGCAGGCCAGCCCTAGCTTCTGCTTCATCCCGCCGGAGAGCTTGCCCGCCAGCCGATCGGTGAACGGGCCGAGGGAGGTAAACTCCAGCAGGCGCGCGAAGGTTTTCTGCCGCGTTTCGCCGGTGACGCTGCGCAGGTCGGCGTACAGGTTCAGGTTTTCCATCACCGTCAGGTCTTCATACAGGCCAAACTTCTGCGGCATATAGCCGAGCATGGCGTGAAGCGCGCCGTCGTCCTCGATCGGGTCAAGACCAAGCACGCTGGCGCTTCCTTCATCCGGCTTCAGCAGCCCCGCCAGCATCCGCATCAGGGTAGTTTTCCCCGCGCCGTCCGGACCGACCAGCCCGGTCACATAGCCTTTCTGAATGGTGCAGTTCAGCGGCGCGACGGCCGGTTTGTCCATTCCCGCGAAGCGTTTGACCAGATTGTTGAGCTGAATAACCGCGTCATTCATGTCGTTCCCCGTTGTCTACTTTTACGGTGACGGGCATGCCCTGACGCAGCGCGTCGTCCGCATCGGTGACGATGATGCGCAGGCGATACACGAGGTCGGTACGCAGGTCCGGTGTTTCAACGGTTTTCGGCGTGAATTCGGCGGTAGGGGAGACAAAGCCCACCTTGCCGTGATAAGGCTTGTCCGGGCGGCCGTCGGTATAGAGCAGCAGCTCGCGGCCCGGCTGCATCTGGCCGAGGTTTGGCTCATCAACGTAGGCGCGTACCCAGACCGGGCGGGTCAGGGAGAGCGTTAAGACGGTGCTGCCGGCGCTGAGCATGCTGCCCGGCTCCACGGCGCGGGTCATCAGCGTGCCGTCAGACGGCGCGATTAAGGTGGTGTCGTGCAGATCAAGCTCTGCCTGAGCCAGCTGCGCCTGCGCCTGTTCAAGGCTGGCTTTCGCCTGGGCGATATCCTGGGGGCGGTTACCGGTGTGGTACTGGCTTAATTTATCCTGCGCGGACTTCAGCGTGGCCTGCGCCTGGTCGCGGGACGAGCGCGCATTTTCCAGATCGTTAGCGGAAATGGTGCGGCTTTTCCACAACCCCTGCTGGCGCGCGTAGAAGTTCTGCGCGTAGTCATAGGCGGCTTGCGCCTGCTTAACGGCGGCGGCGGCCTGGGCAATCTCTTCGTCGCGATACCCTGCCAGCATCAGGTCATACTGCGCCTGGGCGACGGACACGCCCGCTTTGGCCTGCAGCAGCGCATTTTCATAGGGCGCTTTATCCAGCATCCCCAGCGTCTGCCCGCTTTTAATGGCATCGCCTTCGTCCACGTTCAGCGAGGCGAGACGTCCGCCTACGCGGAAGCTCATGTTCACCGTACGAATATCCACGTTACCGTACAGCGTCAGGCCTTTATCCTGATGGCTCTGATACCACAGCCATCCACCGACTCCGGCGGCAAACAAAACAACAACCACCAGAATGATGGCGACAGGTTTTTTCATGACTTCAGGCTCCTTTGCGTTAAGCCTTGCAGGATCAGATCGACGTGACAGGCGATGACCTGGCCAATCTGCGCGGCTTTATCCTCATCAAATTGTGTCCAGCCGGTGCGTAACAGGATGGTTTCCCTGCCCAGACGGAAGGCAAGAATTTCACCCAGCAGGGCGTGGGTATGCAAAACTGTCTCGGTATCACTGGCGTCCCGACCGGTATAGGCGGCGATCAGCCGGGTCAGGTACGAGTGCATTGGCTCAATCACCCGATCGTGTACCCGCTGGTAGGCGACTGTCGGGGAGAGCTGCTCCCGGGAGATAAACTTGCTCAGGTTGAGCGTATCGTCGTGCGTCAGCAGGCGGATCATATCGTGGCAGGCGTTGAGAATAAGCTGGCGAACGGCGGCGCGATCGGGCGACGGCTGGCCGAGCAGCGCGGTGGCTTCCTCAACGTGCGGGTGAAACTGCGTGCCGATAAAATCGGCGATCCACTCGGCGCAGGCGAGGTATAAATCCTCTTTTGAGCCAAAATAGTAGGTAATAGCCGCAATGTTCTGCCCGGCCAGCGCGGCAATATCGCGCGTGGTCGCATGCAGCCCGTACTCACCAAACTGCGCCAGCGCGGCGGCGATAAGCTGATTTTTGGCCTGTTCACCTTTGGTTGTTGTGGGTGTCGTATTCATGGTGGCATTAAGAATTAATCAATCGATTGATTAAGATTATGCCTGAATCACGCTAACGTCGAGGGAACGCTGAGGGATATTTTATGCGCTACGTCACAAAAGCTGCTACACTCCGCCCCTTCGCGACATTGTGGTTTTTGTCCTCCCCTATTCGTTATATCTCCCTGAAAACTACACCTGTGATGGTCGGGGCGGTTCGGAGTTTTTATGTCTTTTGATTCCCTTGGCCTGAACCCGGAAATTCTGCGCGCGATCGCAGAACAGGGCTACGTTGAGCCAACCCCAATCCAGCAACAGGCTATTCCTGCCGTCCTGCAGGGCCGTGACCTGATGGCCAGCGCCCAGACCGGCACCGGTAAAACCGCGGGCTTTACGCTGCCGCTGTTAGAGCTGCTGGTAAAAAACCAGCCGCACGCCAAAGGCCGTCGTCCGGTTCGTGCCCTTATCCTGACCCCAACCCGCGAACTGGCAGCCCAGATTGGTGAGAACGTGCGTGAGTACAGCCGCTACCTCAACATTCGCTCGCTGGTGGTCTTCGGCGGAGTCAGCATCAACCCGCAGATGATGAAGCTGCGCGGCGGCGTTGACGTTTTGGTTGCTACCCCAGGCCGCCTGCTGGATCTGGAGCATCAGAACGCGGTTAAGCTGGACCAGGTTGAAATTCTGGTGCTGGACGAAGCCGACCGCATGCTCGACATGGGCTTTATTCACGACATTCGCCGCGTGCTGGCCAAGCTGCCTGCGCGTCGTCAGAACCTGCTCTTCTCCGCGACCTTCTCCGACGAGATCAAGGCGCTGGCGGAAAAGCTGCTGCATAACCCGCTGGAAGTGGAAGTGGCGCGTCGCAACACCGCCTCTGAGCAGGTGACGCAGCACGTTCACTTTGTGGATAAAAAGCGCAAGCGGGAACTGCTCTCCCAGATGATCGGCCAGGGTAACTGGCAGCAGGTGCTGGTCTTTACCCGCACCAAGCACGGTGCCAACCACCTGGCGGAACAGCTGAATAAAGACGGCATCCGCAGCGCGGCGATCCACGGTAACAAGAGCCAGGGCGCGCGTACCCGTGCGCTGGCAGACTTCAAATCCGGCGACATCCGCGTGCTGGTGGCGACCGACATCGCTGCCCGTGGCCTCGACATTGAAGAGCTGCCGCACGTGGTGAACTACGAGCTGCCAAACGTGCCGGAAGATTACGTTCACCGTATCGGTCGTACCGGCCGCGCGGCGGCAACCGGTGAAGCGCTTTCTCTGGTCTGCGTGGACGAGCACAAGCTGCTGCGCGACATCGAACGCCTGCTGAAGAAAGAGATCCCGCGCATCGAAACCCCGGGTTACGAAGTGGATCCGTCGATCAAAGCCGAGCCGATTCAGAACGGTCGTCAGGGCGGCGGTGGACGCGGTCAGGGCGGCGGCGGTCGCGGTCAGCAGCCGCGTCGTGCCGAAGGCGGCGCGCCGAAATCATCCGGCAAACCGCCGCGTCGCAACAACGACAGCAAACCGGCGGGTGAAAGCCCGTGGCGCAGCGGCGAAGGGAAACCGGCAGGGGAAGGGCAGCGTCGACGCCGCCCGCGCAAGCCTGCTAACCCGCAGTAATCTGGAAGCCCGGTCGTAAAGCCGGGCTTTTCTTTTTGCGGCAGCGAAGAGAAAGTGCCACAATAGTGGCTGTTTATACAGTATTTCAGGTTTTCCAATGGCTTTAACCGCTGCGCTTAAGGCGCAAATTGGCGCATGGTATAAGGCGCTACAGCAGCAGATCCCCGATTTTATCCCCCGAGCGCCGCAGCGGCAGATGATTGCCGACGTGGCAAAAACGCTCGCCGGGGACGACGGCCGACATCTGGCGATTGAAGCCCCGACCGGCGTCGGGAAAACCTTGTCGTATCTCATTCCCGGCATCGCGATTGCGCGGGAAGAGGACAAAACGCTGGTGGTCAGCACCGCCAACGTGGCGCTGCAGGATCAGATCTTCAGCAAAGATTTACCGCTGCTGCGCAAAATTATCCCCGACCTGCGGTTTACGGCAGCCTTTGGGCGCGGGCGTTACGTGTGCCCGCGTAACCTGGCGGCGCTTGCCAGCAGCGAGCCGAATCAGCAGGATCTGCTCGCGTTTCTGGATGACGAGCTGACGCCAAACAATAAGGCCGAGCAGGAGCAGTGTGCAAAACTCAAAGTCGAGCTCGACGGCTATAAGTGGGACGGCCTGCGGGATCACACCAGCCAGGCCATCAGCGACGATCTGTGGCGCAGGCTCAGCACCGACAAAGCCAGCTGCCTGAACCGCAACTGCCACTACTACCGCGAATGCCCGTTCTTTGTCGCCCGGCGCGAAATTCAGGAAGCCGAAGTGGTGGTGGCTAACCACGCGCTGGTAATGGCGGCGCTCGAGAGCGAAGCGGTGCTGCCGGAGCCTAAAAACCTGCTGCTGGTGCTTGATGAAGGTCATCATCTGCCGGACGTGGCGCGTGACGCGCTGGAGATGAGCGCCGAAATCACCTCTCCGTGGTTCCGCCTGCAGCTGGATCTCTTCTGCAAGCTTGTGGCGACCTGCATGGAGCAGTTCCGCCCGAAAACTACGCCGCCGCTGGCGGTGCCGGAGCGGCTGAGCGACCACTGTGAAGAGGTCTATAGCCTCATTTCATCCCTGAACAACATCCTGAATCTTTATCTTCCGGTAACCCAGGAAGCCGAACACCGCTTTGCCATGGGCGAACTGCCGGAAGAGGTGATGGAGATCTGCCAGCAGCTGGCGAAGCATCTGGAAAAGCTGCGCGGGCTGGCGGAGATGTTCTTAAACGATCTCAGCGAGAAAACCGGCTCGCATGACGTGGTACGTCTGCACCGCGTTCTGCTGCAGATGAACCGCGCGCTGGGGATGTTTGAAGCGCAAAGCAAGCTCTGGCGGCTGGCCTCGATGGCGCAGGCGTCCGGCGCGCCGGTCACCAAATGGGCCACTCGCGAAGTGCGGGACGGGCAGGTTCATCTCTTTTTCCACTGCGTGGGCATCCGCGTGGCCGATCAGCTGGAAAAGCTGATCTGGCGCAGCGTGCCGCACGTGGTGGTCACCTCTGCCACGCTGCGCTCCCTGAACAGTTTTTCTCGTTTGCAGGAGATGAGCGGGCTCAAAGAGAAAGCGGGCGACCGTTTCGTGGCGCTGGACTCGCCGTTTAACCACTGCGAGCAGGGCAAGCTGGTCATTCCGCGCATGAAATTCGAGCCGCTCATCGACAACGAGGAGCAGCACATCGCCGAAATGGCGGCCTACTTCCGCGAGCAGGTCGAGAGTAAAAAGTACCCCGGTATGCTGGTGCTGTTTGCCAGCGGGCGGGCGATGCAGCGCTTCCTCGAACACGTCACCGATTTGCGTTTGCTCCTGCTGGTGCAGGGCGATCAGCCGCGCTACCGGCTGGTGGAAACCCATCGCAAGCGCATTGATAACGGCGAGCGCAGCGTGCTGGTGGGTTTACAGTCGTTTGCTGAAGGTCTGGATTTGAAAGGGGACTACCTGACGCAGGTGCATATCCATAAAATCGCCTTCCCGCCCATCGACAGCCCGGTAGTGATCACCGAGGGGGAATGGCTGAAAAGCCTCAACCGCTATCCGTTTGAGGTGCAGAGTTTGCCTGCGGCGTCGTTTAACCTGATTCAGCAGGTCGGCCGCTTGATTCGTAGCCACGGCTGCTGGGGCGAGGTGGTGATTTATGACAAACGTCTGCTCACCAAAAATTACGGCCAACGGCTCCTGAACGCGCTGCCGATCTTCCCGATCGAACAGCCGGAGGTGCCGGAGATAAAAAAACGCCCGGCAAAACAGGCTGCCGGGCGTAGAAAAAGCTTCCATGCTAAGAGGCGCGGTCCTACTGATAGGTAAAGGTCACCTGCACCACGCTGCTGAAGGTGCCTGCGGTAACGGGCACCGAGGTGGTGTAATAGCGGGCGGCCAGTGGGAAATCGACGGTGTGTTCCTGCTGGTTAATGACCCGGTTAACGCTTACTCCCGGCGCAATCATGATCTGGTCCTGAGGGGCGGCAAGCTCCAGCGCAAGCCCTTTCGCCGTGCCGGTGTTAGCAAATGTGATCGGATAGGCGCTGTCCGACTGGCCGTGAAAGGTGGCGGAGGCCAGCACGGCGGTGGTCGGACATTTCGACAGGGTGATGTCAAACGATTTCCACATGCCGGTATCACCTACACCCTTAAAATCGCTGACATTCGCCTGGCCCAGATCGATCGTCAGGTTCTGGCTGGCGCTGTCCACCTGACAGGCGTTGGCGTAAATATTGCCGCGAATATCAAGCTGGATCTCATCCGCCAGGCTCTGGCAGGTGAGTCCAATCAGTAAAACCGTCAATAACGTTTTCATTTGTAGGCCACCGTAATGGTTGCGACGGCGTTAGCCGGGCCAGGCGTCACCTCCGCGCTGGTTTGTTGATAGGAGACGCTGAAGGGGTAATGCGCCTGAATGTTTGCGCTGGCGGCATATGTATCCATGTATTGACCAAAAACAGGTGGCTGACCGTTAAAGAGCATTTTCACCCCCACCCCGGTCGCCACGCCGCTTTCCGGCGTTAATTTGATCACACCGGGAAAATTCGTTTCATAGCCATTGGCGCTGGCGATCATCATTTCCGGCTGTACATCCCGATCGCAGAGCATGCCGATAATAAATACCGATTGGGAAACCACGCTTCCTGCCCCGGTAAAGCGGCTCACCGGAAAATCACCCAGCGTGATGGTCAGGGATTTGGGTGACACCGTGCAGGTCACCGCTTTTACCTGAACATTGCCTGAGTAAGAGAGGGTGTTAGGGTCACCGAGGGCCTCAATGCGTCCAACTGCAAGGTTAAATTGCGTATTGCTCATCGTCAGTGCGCCAGAAGCCACGGTTTCGCTGGTTTTTACCAGTTCCAGCATCACGTCAAAGCTAAACGGGATTGTACTGTCGCTGTTTATCGTACCGGAGACCTGGCCTACGGGGGTGTTCGCCGAACAAACCTGGTCCGCCGCGCCGGTCACGCGCTGTCCTTTATCATTTCTTAGCGAGATGCCGACACCCGCAACGCCTGTTTCATAGACGCCGGGGAGCCCGGGGATCTCTTTGCCAAAGCCGTTGTAGCACGCGATGATTGGCTGACCCGCATCCGGCGCGTAGTAACAGTTTCCCGATATGTGGACAGCGCGTTCAGTTCCCGGAATGGTGGACCCCACGGGCAGGCTGGTGGGGACCGAAATCGACGCTAATGAAAGTAGCGCGGGCAGATTCGGCGATTGGCAAGAAGCTTTCGCGTGCGGCATAAAGAGCGCGGCGGTCGCCAGAACGATAAGTAAGAAAAACGATTTTGCTATCTGCATCATGGTCTGTCCGGAGTTAATCAGTGGCACTGCGCGGCAGCGTTAATAATGTTGGTGTCGTCCTTTTCCTGCATTAGGGCGTAATCGGCGACGCACCGTTCGTTCGCCTCCTTGCCCCAGGAAATGAAAAGGCGTCCCTGCTGCGGCAGGCCGGTGAGATACACCTGTCCGTCATTGCCGACAATAAATTCAATGCTCTTATCTTCCGTGGTGACCGTTGCGCCAAAGGGCAGCGGTTTGTCTTTCCAGGCCAGCGTCATTAAGACGCGGTTGCCCACGCGAGTATCGAAGCTGGCGCGAACTATCGCGCCGCGTGTTGGTGTCACCGTCTGCGAGGCGTGTGTCACGTCGGCATCTTCTGGCAGCGTCTCGGTATCCAGCGAAATTGGGTTGTGGCGCCACGGTGTGACAAAGGGCACCAGCGTATAGCCGCGATAGTCCGTTTCCACGCCCGTCTGGTTGGCAACGTGCGTGCCGTGTGTTCCCGGCGCTTTAATCAGCACCACGGTTTCGCCCAAGGTCTGACCAAAGGTGACGCCGTCAGAGTGGGCGACGATGCCGCCCTGGATCCCGGCGTTCACGGTATGCTGATGGCTGTCCTGGCTTATGCCACCTTGCACTTCACCGTAGGTGCCTTTGTAATCCGCATTCATACTTGTGGATGTGTTGTTATTGGCGCTGTCCAGGCCCTGCTGAACGTTCCAGCTCAGCTTGTCTCCCTCCAGCGCGGTACCATTCAGGCCAAGGTTGTGGGTGGTGCCGTCTTTACTGTTGTTCAGGCTGTAATTTGCCCAGGTGTTAGGCAGCCAGCGGTCGAGCGGAACCGACACGTTGAGGCCGATTTGTCGGTCATAGCTGATGGATTTACCGTCCTCGTCCATGTCGTCGCTGTTTTTATTGACGCTGTAGCTCAGGCTATAGCTCACGCCGTGCCAGCTATTGTTGTAGTTAACGCTCAGGGAGGTCATATCCTGACTCTGGCTCCAGTAACTCTCCTTCACCAGGCTGAGCGTCACCGAACCCCACTTGTCGCCAAGCCTCTGGTCGACGGTGGTCTCCGCCCGTGCGCGGCGCTGCTGTGGAGCGGACCAGTCGTTTGCACTGGTCCGGGACTCCATGGTGTCCTGCAGGGTGTAAAAGCCTTTGCTGTTGTAGCGATAACCCGCCAGGGAAAAGTTAGTGCCGGTCGCGGTAATATTTTTGCTGTAGCGCAGACGAAGGGATTGCCCATTGCTGGTTTTGCGCTTTTCCAGTAACGCTTTGGCGCGGGTAACGTCTAAGGAGAACGCGCCGAGGTCACCAAAGTTTTTCCCTGCGCCGAGCGCGGCGGAGTGGTAATGCGAACTCTGCTGCGTACCGCCGTAAACGGTGACGCCATGTGACAGACCATAGATGGCGCTGCCCTGGGCGAAAGGGGGCTTCTCAATCTCTTTATCGTATGAACGGTAGCGCCCTGCAGCGATGCTGTACTTCAGGTGTTTTTCCCGCTGCAGCACCGGCACGGAGGCAAACGGCACCACGAAATGACTCTCGCTGCCGTCGGTCTCTTTTACCGTGACGTTCAGATCGCCGCTGCTGCCGGTGGGGTAGAGATCGTTAATCTCAAACGCGCCGGGAGCGACGGTGTTTTGATAGATAACGTAGCCATTCTGACGAACCACCACCTGGGCGTTACTGTGCGCCGTACCGCGTACCACCGGGGCATAACCGCGCTCGCTGTCGGGCAGCATGTCGCTTTCGGTAGCCAGCTGTGCGCCAGTGTAAGAGACACTGTCGAAAACGTCGGCCTGGGTGCTGCTCTGCCCCACGGTCAGTTCGCTCTTGAGCCCCACGATATCGCGCTGGGCATAGGTATAAACCGGGGTCAGCTTGCCGTCGTCCTGACCGCCATCCGAATTGTGGTTCCAGGTGCTGTAATTACGCACGCGCCAGGCACCGGTGTTAAAACCGGGCCGCAGGTTAATAAACTGGCTGCTGTTGTCCGCTTTCCCATGCTGGCGGGCGTGGCTTTGGCTGACGTTAACGCTATAGTTCAGGATGCCCGCGGTGATCCCTTCGTCATACTCTTTCGGATCTATATAGCCACGGGGCACCTGGCCCAGCGCCGACTGGGGAATACTTAGCAGTAGTTGCTGGTTTTTGATGCGGAAAGTCGCCGAGGCCGAAGGGATTGCGCTAAGATCCGCGCATTCCCCTTTTGCCGCCAGCTTTGGATAATCTTTGGTTTTGATGCCCAGATGCGTTAATTCATCCAGACTCAGGCATGGCTGCAGGGAATTATCTCCCTGCGCATCTTTTTGTAATGTAAAAAGGACGTCACGGGTGTCGATTTTATTGTTATTGACGAACATCGTGACCTGATATTTGCCTGGCGCCTGACCGGGACCTTTTTCATAAACAGAGAGATCGGTCTTTGCCTGCTCTGGATTATCAATATCCAGCAGGGCAGGGTTAAAATAATCATCAGCGTGGGCCTGCAGCGCGCAGCATGTCACCGCTATCCCACAAAAAGTGGGCAGCATTTCACGCAGTCGACGTAATAGCGGCTTAGTTGTGCTGTACATGATTATCCAGGCGTCGAATAGAGTATTAACGAATGGATGCAGACCAGGTTTTACTGATGCTTCCGTAATCGTTAATGACCGACCAGCTCACGGTGTTACCGTTCATATTTGCCGGAAGGGCAAAGCGGGTAGAGGTTTCTGGCACAGCCCAGGTGGCTTTTGCCACTTTTTGGCCGTTCAGCGTTACGCTCTGGAAATTCATATAGAAAGGCGTGGGGTTGTTGACCACCAGATCATTACCTTCGCGGTGCCATTCCAGTTTATCTGCCACTTCTTCGGGTTTGCCTTTAATCGATGCAGGGCGATACAGCAATTTAATACGGGTGTTGATGGCTATTTGTAATGTATTAACGCCCTCTTCATGACGTGAAGAAGGAATGGCTTTAATATTTAACCAGTATAACGACTCGCGATCTTCTGGCATATTTCCGCCGGTGCGCACCACACGTAACACGTTATCTTCTTTAGCGTTCAGACGGAACAGAGGCGGGGTAATCAGAAATGGCGCTTTACCGCCTCTTTTCAAACCGGTATCCACCCCGGACTGTACCAGATAGTCAATATCATCCGGATTGGAAATCCCAATCGAAGACTCTTTTTTCTCTCCCTGATAAACCAGTCGGGTGCCATTAATAATCACACCTGCATGGGCTGTTACTGCGGTCAGTAAAAGTGCGCTTAATAAATAACGGTGTCGCATAAATCTGTCTCAAAGAAAGAGGAGATATTAACCTTTACGTGAAGGTTAATATCTCCTTATTGATCGTATCAGTTATAAATAACTGTAAAAGTAGACGCAGAGTTAGCCTGTCCGGCAGTGATCGATTCCTGAGTCTGAATATAACGTGCGCCAAACTCCAGATGATTTACCGTCGTGCCAGCAGCTAAAGGATATTGCTTTGAAGGCGTATATAAACTGACTGGCTGGTCGGAAGAATCAACCAGCTGAATCGCCACGCCAGTTGCCGTCGCCGCACCCGGGGTCAAGGCCAGCGTGGTGTTATTATCCGCATCTGGCGTACCACCGAAGTTGATGGCTGCAGACGTGACCGTTTCCGGGCAGTCTTTTAACTGAATATCAAATTTCGTTAAGGTGCTGGTAGAGCCTGCGCCAGTAAATGCTGTTTTGGAGACTTTGCCCAGCGCAATATTCAGTGGACTGCTTATGCCGTTAACCACCTGACAGGCGGAATCGATAATTTCACCTGTGAAGTTAATTTGCCCTTCACCGGTGGATGCCGCGAAAGAAGATGCAGAGCATCCCATAGCGGCAGCAATGAATAAACCTAAAGTGACTTTTTTCATATTTAAACCTGTATGTTTCTCCTTTCGACCTTTGCATCCCGCATTATTCGAAGTTATGTCTCAACTACTCACCGCCGGCTATTTAATCAGAAAACTCAGACAGGGAAAGATCCCGCGTGGCTTCCAAATAATTCAATTAATTCTTGCAAAATAGTTTTTCTTACCAAAACAATTGATTATAAAAAACCGCAGGATGGGCAAAAAAACTAACAGCGGCGTTATCATCAGGGCTATATTGTTGATAACCTGCTGTAAGGAGAAATGTCGTGGATTATCGTAAAATTATCAAAGAGGTAGGGCGCGGGAAAAATCATGCCCGCGATCTGGACCATGAAACCGCGCGTGCGCTTTATACACGCATGCTGGAGGGCGACGTCCCCGACCTGGAGATGGGGGGCATTCTGATCGCGCTGCGTATCAAAGGCGAAGGTGAAGCAGAGATGCGCGGGTTCTATGAAGCCATGCAGGCGCAAACGCTGTGCTTAACGCCGCCGGTGGCAAAACCGATGCCGATCGTGATCCCGAGCTACAACGGCGCGCGCAAGCAGGCAAACTTAACCCCGCTGCTCGCTATCCTGTTACACAAGCTGGGGTTCCCGGTGGTGGTGCACGGTGTAAGCGAAGATCCCACCCGCGTGCTGACGGAGACCATTTTCGGGATGCTGGGCATCGAGCCAACGCGTCATGCCGGTCAGGCGCAGGCGAAGCTGGATGGCCATCAGCCTGTTTATATCCCGGTCGGCACGCTCTGTCCGCCGCTGGAAAAGCAGCTCGATATGCGCTGGCGCATGGGCGTGCGCAATAGCGCGCACACGCTGGCGAAACTGGCCACGCCGTTTGGCGAAGATGCCGCCCTGCGTCTTTCCAGCGTTTCGCATCCGGAATACGTGGCGCGCGTGGGGCAGTTCTTTGAGGCAATTGGCGGAAGGGCGTTACTGATGCACGGCACGGAGGGCGAGGTTTATGCGAACCCGCAGCGCTGTCCGCAGGTGATGCTGATCGATTCTGCCGGAACGCGCGCCGTTCTGGAACGCGGGGAAGAGAATAGCGGTGTGATATTGCCTGAGGCAAAAGATCCCCATACCACAGCCCACTGGATTGAGCAGTGTCTTGCCGGAAATGTTCCTGTTCCGCATTCGATTAAGCTGCAGATGGCCTGCTGTTTGCTGGCAACCGGAGAAGTGGAATCCGTCCAGGCCGGCCTTGAACGCGTGGCACAGGCGTTTTAGACAAAAAAAGCCCGTCCAGTGGCGGACGGGCAAGCAAGGGTAACAACAACAGGGTCAATGAGGGTGGAGCAGCTCACCAGAGGGTATGGCGAGGGGACAGCATTCGTTCAGGCGATTATTTGTAGATAACCGCGGTACCGCTCAGCTTGTTATTGCCGTTAGCGGAGGTAATGGTGTATCCGCTTGCACCGGCAGCAGCGGCTTTCTCTGCCAGTTTGGCTTCCAGACCGTCCAGGGTGGTTGCGCCATCAGCACTCACCACACCGACTTTGTTCATGTTCTGTGCCTGAGTAGAAGAGACAGGCTCGACAGCGAAAGCGCCGAAAGACAGAGCGGACAGGGCAACAGCAGCTACAGCATATTTGATGGTTTTCATAATTAATCTCTCGCAGATGTTTCTGTTAAGGGGACGATGTTCCGTCGATGTGATAAGTATCACGGTTTTTTGCGAGTGATAAAATCGAAGAGAATTGACGTGGTTGCTCAAAAAAATTGAATGACAAATAACTTATTGAATATTAATAAATTCAAAGCACCACTTTACACTTCTTGCGGATGCGCTTTACAGAAGAGATACGAAGGGCACGTTTTGCTACGCGTCTGGCTAAAAACCGTGAGCGTAAAGGAACGCGCGCGCTCGGTTAGCTTTGGTAAAGCAAAGTCAACGTAACTGGCTGTCTTTCGAACCTCTGCGATTATATCCTGAGTGTGATGCATTTTTTGAATCTTTATGCTGCTGGCACGTGATACAAAGCCGCACGCCGGGAATGGCTTTTCGGCGCGCCTCCGGAATGGGTTCTCCGCATTCCTCGCATTCCGTTAGGCTTTCACCGCGCGGAATTTCACCGCGGGCACGCGCAACCGCATCTTCAATTGTACTGTTGATCTGTTCGTTAACAGCGTCGTCATTTGCCCAGCCGGAAGCCATAGCGTCCTCCTGAAATCGGTTTAGGCCATACGTTTACTATGGGGTAAAAAAATGAACAATCAAGGCGAGGGGAGAAGAGAACTGCACCCGTTGGGCAGATGCAGTCTTGCTGTAGAGACAGGTTATTTATAGATAGTCGCAGTGCCGTACATATGGTTATCTCCGCCAGCGGAGTTCACTACGAATCCTTTTGCACCTTCCTGACGGGCTTTTTCGGCGAGCTTAGCCTGTAGATCGTCAAGGTTACTGGCACGGCTTACCGAAACGGTGCCAGCATGACGTAGCTGGCTCGTATCGGTACTTTGGGTCAGTGACTGAACGGCCATGGCAGAGAAGGACGCGGTCGCCAGGGCGGCTGCGATAACAGCAAGGGTCAGGTACTTTTTCATAATCACATCCTCATGAGGAAACAACAGGTGATTCCCTTTAAGTTTAGAAGCCCGACGAGTGTGACTTAGCGCAAATATTTGATGATGATCTGCTTATTTTTTGAACGATATAAATTGACAATTCGCTGACGGATCATAGACATAAAGGTGTTTGATTTATGGCGATTTTTTGAACGCCGCAGAGAAAGATTTACCGCTGGGCCAGCAAAGGGTATCTTACGCCGCTGTTTAAAGGAGAATGCCATGACTGCCCAAAAGCCGGGATTGCACCCGCGAAATCGCCACCGCAGCCGCTACGACATGAACGCGTTATGCCTGAGCTGTCCGCCGCTGCAGGACTATCTTGTTCAGACCCCTGCGGGTGAACCCTCGGTCAACTTTGCTGACCCGCAGGCGGTGAAAATGCTGAACAAAGCCCTGCTGGCGCATTTTTACGGTGTAGCTCACTGGGATATCCCGGAAGGCTTTCTCTGTCCACCTGTGCCGGGCCGCGCTGACTACGTTCATCACCTTGCCGACCTCCTTGCCGAAGGCAATGAGGGTGTCGTTCCACAGCTGGCCACCATTCTGGATATTGGCACCGGGGCGAACCTGATTTACCCGCTGATCGGGGCGCATGAATATCAGTGGCGCTTTACCGGAAGCGAAATCGGTGACGAGGCCTTTGCCAGCGCCCAGGCGATTATCAGCGCTAACCCGGGATTGAGCCGCGCTATTCGCCTGCGTCGTCAGAAAGACGCGGCGTCGATCTTCAACGGCATTATTCACAAAAACGAAAGCTATGACGCCACGATGTGCAACCCGCCGTTCCATGATTCGGCGGCATCGGCCCGTGCAG
>NZ_QFXN01000249.1:0-25830 GCF_003144775.1 Enterobacter sp. CGMCC 5087
GCAAGCGCCGTAACCTGGGTCAGGCTGAAGATGCCGCGCTGAACTTCGGCGGACAGCAGCAGGAGCTCTGGTGCGAAGGGGGCGAAGTGGCGTTTATCCTGCGCATGATTGATGAAAGCAAGCAGTTTGGCCGCCAGGTGAAGTGGTTCACGACGCTGGTTTCCCGGGGAGATAATCTGCCCCCGCTCTACCGTGCGCTGACCGAAGCGGGCGCCGTAAAAGTGGTGAAAAAAGAGATGGCGCAGGGCCAGAAACAGAGCCGCTTTATCGCCTGGACGTTTATGGACAATAGCAAACGTCGCAAATAGCACTCCGTCGTAGGCCGGGTAAGGCGAAGCCGCTACCCGGCAACCAGGTTACAGCGTCGGCTCCTGCGGAGGGAGCGGCGATGCGGGCGGCGGCAATACCTGATACGTCTGCACGGGCATCCGCACGTTCGCCAGATCAAAGTGTTTTTTCACCATGCTGTCGAGCGCAAAGCGCACCGTCCACTGCTTCAGCGGCTGGGTGGTGAACGACACGCGCAGGGTAAAGGCTGTGTTCGTCAGCCCGACGATGCCGGCAAATGACGGCTCTCCGATCACCAGCCCGCGAATATCCTCCATCTCCATCAGTTCTTCTACCGCATCGCGCAGCGCCTGCTTCGCTTTGTCTGCATCCTCGTGGCGATCCACATCGTAGTTCGCTACTACGGAACCAATGCCGCGCACAAAGTTGGCGAAGGTGGTGATCGAAGACCAGGGAATGATGTGGTAGGCCCCGGTGTCCTGACGCACGCCCACCGAGCGGATGGACATCCTCTCCACGGTGCCGGTTAACGGCCCGATGGTCACCAGATCGCCCGTGTTCATCCCGTTTTCAAACTGAATGAAGATACCGGTAATAATATCCTTCACCAGCGTTTGCGACCCGAAGGAAATCGCCAGCCCCAGGGCACCGGCACCCGCCAGCAGCGGGGCGATATTCACCCCGATTTCCGACAGCACGATCATGATGGTGATGGTGCTGATAATCACCGCCAGCGCGTTGCGGAACAGGGTTAACAGCGTTCTTGCCCGCGCGCTGGGCAGGGGCCTGCCGTGAATATCCGATACCAGACGGTTCTCAATAAGGCTCGCCAGCAGCGTCCAGCCGACGGCGGAGAAGAAGAGGATCAGCGCGATGCGAATCAGGATGTCGACCGTTTTTTCACCGGCACCGTTGTGCAGCCAGTTCCAGAAATCAAACAGGCTCCATGCATTCAGGAGCAGCATAATCGCCACGCAGACGGTGAGAATACGCGCCACCTTGAGCGATACCGACATCCAGCCGTTTACCCGTTTTTGCAGTTCCGGGTAATTACGCTGGACCTGCGGCGACAGGGTGATGGTTTTCGAGATCCAGCGCGACAGCAGCCCCGATACAAACGCCGCGATGCCGATAATGGCCAGGCTTTTGAACGTCGCCCCCATCATAAATTTCAGGCTATTGCCCGGGTCAAACAGCGAGAAGAAGCACAGCACGATGAAGTAAGCGCTTGCCAGCCAGTGCCACACCAGGGCGAACGCGCGAATAAAGAGGCTAAAGAACGAGAGGGAGCGATCGGCCAGATTCAGCAGGCTTTGGGTAATGGTTTTTTTATTGTGGAAGATAAGGTACAGCGACCAGACGGTAATGCAGATCATGATCAGCACGTTTGCCAGCGCGCCAAACTGGACGTTCACCTGGTTGGAGATGATCGGCACGGCAACCAGCAGGCCGTAGCCTATCAGCCCGCTGAGCACGCTCAGACGCAGCGCCCAGTACTTCGCGCTCTCATCCCGAATGGAAAACGGGCGCAGTTCCGGCACGTGCGGACAAAAGAGTAACCGCAGCAGCGCCTTGAAGAACTCAATCAGGGCAAAGGCATTCAGGAAAAGCGACTGCTGGAAGGCGATGGTTTTGTTGCCGGCATTCAGCCTGTCGGCCAGCATCTGGCCTAAAAACAGCGTCAACGCCAGCAGCAGTAAATCGATGATGAACGCGGAGGCGATCATCAACGGCAGGTGCAGCCAGCTGCTTTTATGCTGATTCTTTCTGCGTCCCCATTGCCCCATTTTGCGGTACAGCGGCCACGCGCACAGGCGCACCAGCCAGTAAAAAAGAAACACCGCCCCCGCCAGCATCAGGAACTGCGTGGCGGCGGCGGTAAACGTTTGCGGGTTAAATGGCTTATGCGGGGAGCCAATCAGGTTGCGGTAAAGCTGAGCGAAGCGCGAGGAGAGCGCTTCCCCATAGTGGCGGCTCACGTCGGTGACGTTTTCCAGCACCGTTTTTTGCTCCTCAGCCTGCGGAGGGGTGAGGGTTGGCACCGACTCCTGCGGCGGCGTGGCGGCGGCTTTGCGTAGCTGGCCAATGAGTTCCTGCCGGGAGGTGTCGTTCTCAAGGACGTCGGCAAGCGCGCTGTAGGCGGCTTTTTTCTGTTCAACATCGGGTTCCGGAGGCGGCGTACTTTGCTGGGTAGCGGTGTTCCCGGTGGTCACTCCAGGGATCGCGACGGCGAACGATGGCGCACTAAACAGGCTAATCAACAGCAGCAGGATCCACGGCACGGCGTCCTCCGGTGAAAATGTCGAACAAAATGATAAGTATAGAAGTCGGGACGCGGAGGGGGATTTTTGGGAACAATCTGGCGTAAAAAAGCCGGGCTTGCCCGGCTTAGCGTAAAGCGATGGATCAGGAGACGTGCTGCAGGAACTCCTGCAAACGCTGGCTCGGCGGGTTCGCAATCAGCTCCTGCGGGTTACCGTCTTCCGCGATACGGCCTTTATCAATAAAGATCAGGCGGGACGCCACTTTTTCAGCAAAGCCGATTTCGTGGGTCACGATAACCATCGTCATCCCTTCTTCCGCCAGATCCTGCATGACTTTCAGCACCTCGTGGCGCAGCTCCGGGTCGAGTGCGGACGTAGGCTCATCAAACAGCATCATTTTCGGTTTGACCGCCAGGGCGCGGGCAATCGCCACACGCTGTTGTTGACCGCCGGACAGCTCGGAAGGGTAGTGGTGCGCACGTTCTGCCAGGCCGACTTTCGCCAGCAGATCTTTTGCCAGCGCTTCCGCCGCCGCTTTGCTGGCACCGCGCACGCGCAGTGGGCCAAACATCACGTTTTCCAGCGCCGTGAGGTGCGGGAACAGGTAGAACTGCTGGAACACCATGCCCGCTTCCTGACGAATCAGACGGTCGTCCACTTTTGGGTCGTTTACCTTCAGGCCGTCGACGATCAGATCGCCGCTGGTGATCTCTTCCAGCTTGTTGATGCAGCGCAGCAGGGTGGATTTACCGGAGCCGGATGGCCCAATAATCACCACCACTTCACCCTGTTTGATGTTGAGATCGATATTGTGCAGCACCTGGGTTGGGCCAAAGTGCTTGGAAACGTTTTTAAATTCAATCACAGGATTTTCATCCTTCTTTCAAGACGACGCAGAACGAAGCTCAGAACCAGAGTAATGATCAGGTAGACAACGGCTACCGCACTCCAGATTTCCAGCGCGCGGAAGTTGCCAGCAATGATCTCCTGCCCCTGACGGGTCAGCTCTGCCACGCCGATAACAATGAACAGCGACGTATCTTTAATGCTGATGATCCACTGGTTACCGAGCGGCGGCAGCATGCGACGCAGCGCCAGCGGCAGAATAACGTGGCGGATCGTTTCGCGACGAGAAAGACCTAGCGCCAGACCGGCTTCACTGAAACCTTTATGAATCGACAGCACCGCACCGCGGGTGATTTCCGCAATGTAGGCGCCTGAGTTGATCATAATGGTGACGACGGCCGCGCTGAACGGGTCGATGCGCAGGTCGGTGAACGCCATAGGCAGGGCGAAGTAGATGAACATGACCTGCACGACAATTGGCGTGCCGCGGATCACTTCGATGAAAACCAGTGCGATGTGGTTTGCGATCCAGCCGCCGTAGGTGCGGGCGAAACCGGCTACAAGTCCGATAATCAACCCACCAACCAGACCCAGGACCGAAATCCACAGGGTCATTTTAGCGCCTTCAAGCAAGAGTGGAATGGCAGGCCAGATGGCGCTCCAGTCAAACTGCATGATAATTTCCTGTTACTGTTACCGTGTTTCAAAAATAGCAGGGGCGAAAGGTCGCCCCCGAGTGAACGTCATTTTTACGTCTTATTATTTAGGTTCGGTACCGAACCATTTTTTGTAGATTTCGTTGTAGGTGCCGTTCTCTTTCAGCGTTTTCAGCGCGCCGTTAACTTTCGTGCGCAAGTCGTCGCTGCCTTTCGGGAATGCGATACCGTACTGCTGCGCTTCCAGAGACTCGCCAACGGCTTTGAACTTGCCGTTACCGGCTGTCTTAATGAAGTACAGGATGTTAGGCGTGTCGTGCAGAACAGCGTCAGCGCGGTTGGTGCCGAGTTCCATGTACGCGTTGTCGATGTTCGGGAACTGACGGAGGTCTTTGGTTTTGATATTTGCTTTCGCGTAATCAACAGAACCGGTGCCGCTCTTCACCGCCACCACTTTGCCGTCGAGATCTTTCACGCTTTTTACGTCGTTATTATCGGCTTTGACCATGACCAGCAGGCCGCTTTTGTAGTAGCCGTCAGAGAAGTCGATCGCTTTTTTACGTTCATCAGTAATGGTGATGCCTGCCAGTGCCAGATCAACGTTTTTGGTTTGCAGTGCCGGGATGATGCCGCTGAAGTCCATAGGCTTCAGGGTGTAATCCAGCTTGAGTTCTTTTGCGACAGCGGCCCACAGATCCACATCAAAACCAACGTATTTATCCCCCTGTTTGAATTCAAACGGAACGAACGCCGTGTCGGTCGCCACAACCAGTTTGTCGGCAGCCTGAGAGGACACTGCAAAAGCCAGGGTAAGTGCAGCCAGTGAAACTTTTAATACAGACTTCATAGCATTTCCTTTTATATCCACGGGGCGATCCCCTGCGAGAACAGGTGACACAATGAAAAAATCGTGCCAACTTTACAAGCTATTGTTTTGCAAAGGGGATGATGTCATGCATTGCACAATAAATGGGGCAATGAGGTGTTATTGCACCAAACTGGAGCACCGTTTTGGTGCACTTTGTTTGGCTCAACTGACGGGGAGATATTTAGCGTAAATTCTGACGAAAAAACAATCTTCCGTTAACGGTTGTGTGAGGTGATTATTACATTTCGTTCACTTTTGCAGGTGTGCAGGGAAAAATTGTGCACCATAGATGTGCAAAACCCTCACCGGAGGGCGAGGGTTTGATAGAAAATTCATACGAATTATTCGATGTTAGATTCGATAAACCACAGGAACTGATCCAGGTCGCGGGACGCGGCGGTGAAAATGTCTGCGGTATCTTCGTCTTTGGCTTCGCCAATCGCTTTGCGCACGTCATTGGCCACAATCGCATAGCGGTCCGCCAGCTCTTTAAGGTGATCCTGAACGGTATGGATATCCAGCGGATAACTCTTCAGTGGCGTTTTGCTGTTGATCACCTGCGTGGTACCCAGCGCCACGCCGCCTAACTGAACGGCACGTTCAGCCATCGTATCGAGGTGGGTAACCAGTGCTGTGCGGAAGCCATCCAGCATTTCATGAACGGCAATAAAGTTTGCACCGCGCATATTCCAGTGGGCCTGTTTGGTGATCAGCGAAAGATCGATGAACTGGATCACCTGGCGATTCAGCAACTCAATGGTCGCCTTTTTGTCGCTATCCGATACATCGTTACGGGTATAAAGCAGATTAGACGCTTTCGTTTTCACCAGTTTAGCGGTACTCATAATTTCATATCCTCTTGATGTTTATGTCCCAGGTAATTACGGAACTAAGTATAGCACCGGATTTTTTCTCTGCGGTTTGGCTGTGCCTATCGGTTTAATAGCGAGAAGTGGATTGAGAATTTAATTTGTTGAAATTAATGGGTAATTTTTAAATTGATACAGATCAATCTTAATTGCTGGTTGGGGATGTAAACGCAGAGGGATATTTCGAAATTAGCGCAAAGTGTGTAAGAAATTATAACGTCTGTCTTTCTGGCCTTTATTCTGCATGGCGTGGAAGCCATGCAGAATATATGGCCTTAGCTGATATTAACTTTCTCAACTTTAGGTTCAGGGCGCATGGTGAGCGTCGAGCCCATTGATGCCGCGATAATCGAGCAGAGCGCCAGCGTCTGGGTCAACGTGAGGGTTTCGCCGAGAAACACCATCCCGGAAATGGCGGCTAACGCAGGCTCCATGCTCATCAGCGTGCCAAATATGCGCGTCGGCAGACGCGTAAGGGCAATCATCTCCAGAGAATAGGGGAGTGCGGTAGAGAGAATCGCGACCGCCAGTCCTATGGGCATGACGGACCATTGCCAGATAGATTCGGTCGCCTGCGCCATGCCGATAGGCACGAAGACGATGGCTGCGATCAGGGAACCTAACGCGACGGTCGCCGGACCGTGCTCTTCTCCTGCACGCTGGCCCGTGAGTATATAGACAGCCCAGCAGGCGCCTGCACCCAGCGCCAGGGCTGCACCCGTCAGATCGATCTCAGCGACGCTCTGGCCCAGCGGCAGCAGGAACCATAAACCCAGAACGGCTAACACGACCCAGATAAAATCGACCGGACGTCGCGAAGAGAAAAGCGCCACCGCCAGCGGGCCGGTAAACTCCAACGCGACGGCGATCCCCAGCGGTATCGTCTGAATAGAGAGATAGAACAGATAGTTCATTGCCCCAAGGGAGAGTCCATAAAACAGCAGGGGTAAACGCTGCTCCTTTTTGAAGCGCAGACGCCAGGGTTTGAAAATGACCACCAGTATCGCCGTGCCCAGCACGATACGCAGGGCAGTCACACCAGGCGCACCGACCAGCGGAAAAAGTGATTTTGCAAGCGAAGCACCGCTTTGAATGGACAACATGGCAATGAGTATGACTGCTACCGGCAACCAGACCGACGACGTGCGGGATAACCCAGGCATCCTTTCTCCTGTCAGCTTATGTCAAATGAGGTAAAGGTTGCAGTGTAAAGGAAATAAGCGGCAACGGTTGAGGTGCTGTTGAAAAAAAACCTCGTGAAATCCGTAAAATGGTTAAGCGCTGGTGGATTTATCGCCTGATAGATTAGGAATAATCTGGATGAATGTAACTGCGCTTGCGCGCACTATGCGCATTTAGTAGTGAAAATTGCATGTGATTTGAAAGAGATAGCTGACGCTGGAAACGTTCTGTTACAGGAAAGGTTTCATTAGACATCACGAATCACAAAGAGTTTCGCAAATTTTTTTGATATATTTAAAACTTACGGACTTACTTGAAGCACATTTGAGGTGGTTATGAAAAAAATTGCATGTCTTTCAGCACTGGCCGCTGTACTGGCTGTTTCCGCAGGTACCGCTGTAGCTGCTACTTCTACTGTTACTGGTGGTTACGCTCAGAGCGACTATCAGGGCGTGATGAACAAAGCTAACGGTTTCAACCTGAAGTATCGCTACGAGCAGGATAACAACCCACTGGGCGTGATCGGTTCTTTCACCTACACCGAGAAAGATCGTTCTGAAAACGGCGCATACAACAAAGGCCAGTACTACGGTATCACCGCTGGTCCAGCTTACCGTCTGAATGACTGGGCGAGCATCTACGGTGTTGTAGGTGTTGGCTACGGTAAATTCCAGCAGACTGAAAACCAGAGCGAAAGCCGCACTGCAAGCAACAGCGACTATGGCTTCTCCTATGGCGCAGGCCTGCAGTTCAACCCAATCCAGGACGTTGCTCTGGACTTCTCCTATGAGCAGAGCCGTATCCGCAACGTTGACGTTGGCACCTGGATCGCGGGCGTAGGTTACCGCTTCTAATCACTCCGGTGAGCTAATAAAAAATCCGCCCAATGTGGCGGATTTTTTTTGGGGAAGTAAAAGCAAAACGGCAACCCCAGGTTGCCGTTTTTAGTGATGTTCCCTCTCCCCGTGGGTCAGGGTATCGGACCGCTACTTATTCTTAATATCGAAAATATCCGTTCCCAGATGGTTATAGTCAACTTTCTGTAACTTGAAGTTGGTAACGTACACTGGGGGAGCTTTCTTGTTAGAGACAAACGGGTAAGCCGTTTTTATCTGCTCGGCTGTAATCCCCGTCCACTGCGAGAAGAACTGCAGGAAATCATTTGCCGAACGGCGCGCTTTAATCACGCGATGCGTTTTATCATCACTCGACAGCACCATAAACGGCACCTGGAAGTTCTGCTGGAACTTGTCATCGTGCGCCAGGTACTGCACCTCTTTACCACGCTCTTTAAACGCCAGCCCATGATCCGAGAAATAGACCATGGAGAAGCTGTCGCCCGTATTGCGTAGCTGATCGTACAGCTTGCTCAGCAGGTCGTCGGTTTGCGTCATGGTGTAGAGATAGCAAGAGGTCTCTTTGGACTGCACGAACTCCGCGTACTTCCCGCCCGTCCGATCGCAGGCCTGCGGGTGCGACCCCATCAGGTGCAGGACGATCAGCTGAGGCTGGGTGCGCGGAGTGGCGAAGACCTGTGCCGTCATTTTCAACAGCGCTTCGTCTTTGGTATTTTTGTCGGCTTCAAAGTCGCCGTTCTTCAGGAACTGCACTTCGTCGGCACGTTTGGCGATACTGGCGATGGCCGTATCGTATTCGCCAATTTGCCCCTGATTGGAGAACCACCAGGTCTGATAACCCGCGCGGTTTGCCAGGGTGACAAAATTATCCTGATACTGAGGTTTGCCGTCGACGACCCGGTTAAGCGTCAGGCCGAGCGATTTCTGCGTCGAGCCGCTGGCCGCGACATAATCGGTGAACAGCGTGCCTTTAACCGAACTGGCAAACGGTGTGTTATCCCAGTGTCCGCCGAAGGCTCCCATTGCATCGCGACGGGCACTTTCCCCAATCACCACCACATAGGTGTGATACTTCGGCTTAACGGCCAGCACGTTCCAGGTGTCTTTCATATTGGAAAGCTCAGCCATGCGCGCCTGCTCGTCGAGAACCTCTTTATTATTGACAACGACGTCCTTCACGAAGCGGAAAACCGGATAGCCGATATTGGTGAGCCTTAGCTTACCGTCCCAGGGAATATTCTGGATGGGGGCGACAAAGGCCACGGCAACGCTGAACACCAGACAGAGTATTTCGAGCTTACCCCAGGATTTTTTCTCGCCCGCCTGACGGCGGATGGCGATAACGCCCAACGCGAAGATAAAGATCCCGACCACGTAGCTGTACCACGGGAAGATCGTCAGGATCTCCGTTGACTCTTCCATATTGGTCGAGTGCAGCGCCAGCAGGGTATTAAAGTTTGGCGCGCCGTAAGCCTGGCCAAACGGGAAATAGAGTGCAGCGACCAGCGAGCAGATCCCGATTAATGCTTTTTGCACGCGCGGTGCGGTTCGCCACAGCACATGCAGAACGCAGGTGAAAGCCACCGCGTAGAGCAAACTAAAGGGATAACCCAGCGCAAAGTTAATCAGTAATGACTGCAAAAAGTAAAAACCCGTCCACGGGCTTAAGGCCCGGCTGCGGGTCACAACGGTATCTATCAGGGTTACATTCATAGGTCACTATCATGGATGAAAACGCCATGTGCTCACCCTGGCGTCAAGGGTCATAACCTGCCTGACAGTGCGTGGAGAGGGAATGAGGGTCCGCTTCAGCGAGCCGCAAATTGTGCAGGGCTGCAAGAAGATAGTGCGAGCGCTAAATAATATCAACAGTTGCTAAGCAGATGTTTTGCGAAGGGGATTGCAAATCCGTAAAAAAGATCGGGAATAAGGCGGCTGGAAGCCAGTTTACAGCGAGATTGTGACGGGAAAATGAAGCGGCGTACCGCAACGCCGCTTAGTGGGAAGGTTTGTCGTCCTGGTGCGGTTTGTTGTTAAACATATCGCACAGCATGTTCAACAGCATTAAGCGCACTTTAAAGGGAGAGTGGGTAAACACGGTCATGCACCTCTTGAATTCGTTCATAAGACCTCCTGAGTTTTGATCCCTTCGATCCGTGAAGGGTGACTGCATTACATACAGATATAGCACAGGCTATATTGTATAGCTATGGCTATTTCGTTAATTTTTTGTGCTTGCGGAGCTATGGTTTACAATGTGCGCTCTCCAAACCGGGCGCTGGAAGCGTCACCCCACTGAGGAAGTACAATGAACCGTCGCGCAGGTCATCCGACAATGAGGAAAACGACGCAACTGGTGAATGTTGAAGAACATGTCGAAGGTTTTCGCCAGGTCCGTGAAGCGCACCGGCGTGAACTGATTGATGACTATGTTGAACTCATTTCCGATCTGATCCGTGAGGTTGGTGAAGCGCGCCAGGTCGATATGGCCGCCAGGCTGGGGGTTTCACAGCCAACTGTCGCTAAAATGTTAAAACGCCTGGCCTCCGTGGGCTTAATTGAAATGATCCCCTGGCGCGGTGTTTTTCTGACGCCGGAAGGGGAGAAACTCGCGCAGGAGAGCCGCGAGCGCCATCAGCTTGTCGAGAATTTTTTACTGGTGCTGGGCGTCAGCCCGGAGATTGCCCGCCGGGATGCGGAAGGCATGGAACACCACGTCAGCGAAGAGACGCTGGTGAAGTTTCGCGAATTTACCCTTAAATATGGTTCCTCCGCTGAATGAAAATCCCCGGACTGCAGGCCCTGGCACGCGATCGTTTCTTCCATCTCTTATTAATCATTGGCGCAGCGTTAAGCCTCTTTGTGCCTTTTGCGCCACACGGCTGGCCCGCCGCAATTGACTGGCGCACCATCATTACCCTGAGCGGCTTGATGATGCTCACCAAAGGGGTCGAGCTGAGCGGCTATTTTGACGTTCTGGGCCGTAAAATGGTGCGCCGCTTTGCCACCGAGCGCAGGCTGTCCCTGTTTATGGTGTTCTCCGCCGCGGTACTGTCGACGTTTCTGACCAACGATGTGGCGCTGTTTATCATCGTGCCCCTCACGCTCACGCTGCGTAAGCTGTGCGAGATCCCGGTCAGCCGGCTGATCATCTTTGAAGCGCTTGCCGTCAATGCAGGCTCGCTTCTGACGCCAATTGGCAACCCGCAAAATATCCTTCTGTGGGGACGGTCCGGTCTGTCGTTCGCCGCCTTCACCTGGCAGATGGCCCCTCTGGCGCTGGTGATGATGCTGTCGCTACTGGCGGTATGCTGGTTCGCGTTTCCGGATAAAAAGCTGCAGTACCACAGCGGCACAACCGGCCCGCAGTGGCAGCCGCGTCTGGTGTGGGGCTGTCTTGGGTTATACATCGTCTTTCTGTTCGCGCTGGAGATGAAGTATGAGCTGGCGGGCGTCCTGCTCGTTGCCGCGGGGTTTGTCGTCCTGGCGCGTCGCGTGCTGGTGAGCGTGGACTGGACGCTGCTGCTGGTCTTTATGGCGATGTTTATTGATGTGCATCTCCTTATCCAGCTTCCGGTACTGCAGAACGTTCTGCACAGCGTCAGCACGTTGTCTCAGCCGGGACTGTGGCTGACGGCGATTGGCCTGTCGCAGTTTATCAGCAACGTACCGTCCACTATTCTGCTGCTCAACTATGTTCCGCCCGATACGCTTCTGGCCTGGGCGGTGAACATCGGCGGGTTTGGGCTGCTGCCCGGCTCGCTGGCAAACCTGATTGCCCTGCGTATGGCCAACGACCGTCGTATCTGGTGGCGTTTCCACGTCTGGTCGATCCCGATGCTGGTTTGGGCCGCGGCGATTGGTTTCGGAATATTCCTTCTCATATAGTGCGCAATTTGTCAGTTTTTCCTGGCAAACGTATAGCAACGTCCTAGCTTTAGTGAACGGCATAGTGTGATGCCGCTCACTGACAGGACCGTTGCTGAACTATGGCTGAAGATCAAAACCCGCCTGCTGACGAGCAGGACAAAAACAATAATGAGCGTAAGCGCCCGGGCAAGAAACCGTTAATTATCCTCGGCATTGTCGTGGTGGTAATGGTGGTCGTGGCGCTGGTCTGGTGGTTTTTAACCCGTAACGAAGAGACGACCGACGACGCCTTTACCGACGGCGACGTGGTGACGATTGCCCCCAAAACGGCGGGCTACGTTACCGAGCTGCGCGTGCGCGATAACCAGCGCGTGAAAAAGGGCGATCTGCTGGTGGTTATCGATCCGCGGGACACCACCGCGCAGCGCGATAAGGCTCAGGCCCAGCTTGGGCTGGCTATCGCGCAGCTGCATCAGGCCCAGGCGCAGCTGGCGCTTTCAAAAGTCCAGTATCCCGCCCAGCGTGACGAAGCCAAAGCGCAGGTGCTGAAAGCGCAGGCCGATCTGGCGAACGCGCAGGCGGAGTACCGTCGTCAGCGCGGCGTCGACCCGCGTGCGACCACCCAGCAAAGTATTGATTCCGCGAATGCTCAACTGCGCAGCGCGCAGGCAGGGCTGGCCAGCGCTCAGGCGCAGCTGGAAGTGGCAGAGCAGGTACAGCTGCAAATCCGCCAGCAGGAAACCAACGTTGAAGCGCGCGAGCGTCAGGTCGATCAGGCTAAAGCGCAGCTGGAAACCGCCAACCTTAATCTCTCCTACACCGAAGTTCGCGCCCCGTTCGACGGCGTCGTCACCAAACGCAACGTGCAGCCCGGCACGCTGGTGCAGGCGGGAACGGCGCTGTTCTCGCTGGTTTCCCCTAACGTGTGGG
Source organism: Enterobacter sp. CGMCC 5087 (assembly GCF_003144775.1). Taxonomy (NCBI): domain Bacteria; kingdom Pseudomonadati; phylum Pseudomonadota; class Gammaproteobacteria; order Enterobacterales; family Enterobacteriaceae; genus Enterobacter; species Enterobacter sp. CGMCC 5087. The sequence continues at coordinate 12,631 of NZ_QFXN01000249.1, forward strand.
TGGTCGCGAACTTTAAAGAGTCGCAGCTCGAGCGCATGAAGCCGGGCGATAAGGTCACCGTGTCCGTCGACGCGTGGCCGGATATGGAGCTTGAGGGCCACGTAGACAGTATCCAGCAGGGCAGCGGCTCGCGCTTCTCCGCCTTCCCGGCAGAAAATGCCACCGGTAACTTCGTCAAAATTGTGCAGCGCGTGCCGGTCAAAATCGTGATTGATAAGGGCCTGGATCCAAACAAACCGCTGCCGCTGGGGCTGTCGGTCGCACCGAAGGTGACGGTGGAATGACGGATCACAGCCACGACAGCTGGAAGCCCGCCAGCAATCCGTGGGCGGTGGCGATTGTCGTCACCCTGGCGGTATTCATGGAAATTCTGGATACCACCATCGTCAACGTGGCGCTCCCCCACGTGGCAGGCTCGCTCTCGTCCAGCTATGACGAATCTACCTGGGTGTTAACCAGCTATCTGGTCGCGAACGGCATCGTGCTGCCCATCTCGGCGTTTCTGAGCCGGGTGTTTGGCCGCAAGCAGTTCTTCCTGATTTGCATCGTCATGTTTACCGTCTGCTCGTTCCTGTGCGGGATTGCCACCGAGCTGTGGCAGATCATCCTGTTCCGCGTGATGCAGGGCTTTTTTGGCGGCGGGCTGCAGCCCACGCAGCAGTCGGTGCTGCTCGACTACTTCAAACCCGAAGACCGGGGCAAAGCGTTTGGTCTGTCCTCCATTGCGATTATCGTTGCGCCGGTGCTCGGCCCGACGCTGGGCGGTTGGATCACCGACAACTATTCCTGGCGCTGGGTGTTCTTTATCAACATTCCGGTGGGGATTGTGACGGTGCTGGCGATCTACCAGCTGCTGGAAGATCCGCCGTGGGAGAGCAAATCAAAAGAGAAGCTGACTATCGACTGGACGGGGATCGGCCTGATCGCGCTGGGGCTGGGCTGTCTGCAGGTGATGCTCGACCGGGGAGAAGACGAGGACTGGTTCTACTCGAACTTTATCCGCACCTTCGGCGTGTTGACGCTTGTCGGCATTATCGGCGCCATCTACTGGCTGGTATATGCCAGAAAGCCGGTGGTGGATCTGCACTGCATGAAGGACCGCAACTTTGCCATCTCCAGCCTGCTGATGGCGGGGATGGCGATGATTTTGTACGGCAGCTCGGTTGTTATCCCGCAGCTGGCGCAGCAGGACCTGGGCTACACCGCTACCTGGTCGGGGCTGGTGCTGTCGCCCGGCGCGGTGCTGATTGTGTTAACCATTCCGCTGGTGCTGAAGCTGATGCCGGTGGTGCAGACGCGCTGGATTATCGCCTTTGGCTTTACCTGTCTGGCGGTGTCGTTCTTCTGGTCGCGAACGCTGACGCCTGATATCGACTTCGAAACGCTGGTGCTGTTCCGCAGCGCCCAGTCGATAGGGCTGGGGTTCCTGTTTGTGCCGCTCACGACTATTGCGTTTATCTCGATACCGAGGCGGCTGAATGCCGATGCGGCGGCGCTGTTTACCATGTTCCGCAACGTAGCGGGTTCGATTGGCATATCCCTTTCGACGGCGGCCATCACCGAACGCGCGCAGGCGCACAGCGCGCATCTGGCGTACCACGCCTCGCCGCTTAACGAGCAGTTCCAGCAGGCGATACGCGAAAGCGCCCAGGCGATCCAGAACTTCACTACCCAGGTGGGCGACCCCACCGGCATCGCCACCGGACGCATGTACCAAACGATGATCGAGCAGTCGCGCTTCCTGGCCTACATCGACGTCTTTACCATTCTGAGCGCGGTGGCCTTGTTACTGATTCCGTTTTGTTTGTTGCTCTCGCCGGTTAAGAGCGAGGGGAGTGCAGGAGCACATTGATGATACACAGACGTTTACACCCCCTGATGATAATGATGCTGCTGGCGGGCTGCGCCGTCGGGCCGGACTACCAGCAGCCTGCGCCGCCCGCCGTTACGCACTGGAACGATAAGGGCGACAGCGCGGTGAAATCGCAAACTACCTCCGCCGCGACCAACCCGCGCTGGTGGAAGACCTTCGGCTCGCCGCAGCTCGACAGCCTGGTTGAACGTGCGATCGCCGGAAACCTGACGCTGCAGCAGACGGTGCTGCGCATCGCCGGGGCACGAGAGCAGATTAACCAGGCGGGCGGGGCGTTTTATCCGTCGGTCAACGGCAATCTGCAGGCGACGCGCCAGCAGCTTGGCCTGGAAGGAGAGCTGAAATCTCACGGCGTGTACGACCAGGTGGATAGCATCGATCCCAACCTGAAAGGGGCGCTGGGGCCGCTGACGCAGCCGATTAACCTCTACCAGGGCAGCTTCGACGCCCAGTGGGAAATTGACCTGTGGGGCAAGGTGCGTCGTCAGGTGGAAGCCGCCGAAGCGCAGCAGAAAGCCGCCATCGAGCAGCGTAACGACGCCCTGGTGTCGCTGGAGGCGGAAGTGGCGCGCGCGTGGCTCCAGCTGCGCGGGGCGCAGAGCATTATAGCCACGCTGAACACCCAGATTAAAAGCGCGCAGCAGACGCTGGATCTCACCGAAAACCGCCAGCGCGGCGGGCTATCGCCACAGATGGACGTGGAAAACGCCCGGGCGCAGTTAGGCAATCTTGAGGCCCAGCTTCCGCAATATCAGGCGCAGGAGCGGAAGGCGATGAACGGCCTGGCGATCCTGCTCGGCAAACCGCCGGGGGCGCTGGATGCGGAATTGCTAAGCGTGCAGCCGATGCCGGCCCTGCCGGATATCGTGCAGACCGGCATTCCATCCACGCTGGCGCGACGCCGTCCGGACGTGCGCGAAGCGGAGGCGAACCTCCACGCCGCCACGGCGCAAATCGGTGTCTCGGTGGCGGAGCTGTTCCCGAGCTTTACACTCTCCGGGCAGTTTGGCCTGCGCAACAGCGAAACCAACTGGCTGACCGACTGGAGCAGCCACTTCTACAGCTTCGGCCCGCAGGTCTCTATTCCCATCTTCCAGGGCGGTCGACTGGTCTCCAGCGTCAAGGTGGCGCGCGCGCAGCAGGGGGCGGCGGTGCTGGACTATCGCCAGACGGTGCTGACCGCGCTCGGCGAAGTGGAAAACGCGCTGGTGAGCTATCGCACCGACCAGCAGCGTGAAGCGGGACTCGCAAAAACGATCGACGCCCTGCAAAACGCCTTTGACCTGGCAAGCGACAGCTACCGCCAGGGGATTGCCAGCTTTATCGACGTGCTGGACGCCCAGCGTCAGCTGGCGCAGGCCCAGCAGCAGCGCGCACAGGCGCAGGTGCAGAGCGCGCTCGATCTGGTGGCGCTCTACAAGGCCCTCGGCGGCGGCTGGGAGCCGTATCAGCAGGTGCAGTTACCGGACTACAGCGTCTTTGGCGACGCCCCGCGCGGATAAATTCAGAGGATTGGGCAAGAAACGGACAGGAACACCACATTCGCGATGGCTGAGGGGCGGGTATAACTATCGGGTACCCAATCGACATGCGAGGAATAACTTATGCGTTATCAAAAACTGGGCAACACCGGTCTGTTTGTTTCTGAACTGTGCCTCGGCACCATGACCTTCGGCGGCGAGGGCGGCATGTGGGGCAAGATTGGCCAGCTCCAGCAAAGTGAAGCCGAGCAGCTGGTGGGCCGCGCGCTGGATGCCGGGATCAACTTTATCGACACCGCGGACGTTTACTCAGAAGGACGCTCGGAGGAGATCACCGGTCAGGCGCTGAAAAACCTGAAGATCCCTCGCGAGAACGTGGTGGTCGCCACGAAAGTGTTCGGCGAAACGGGAACGGCAGGGGTGAACTCGCGCGGCAGCTCGCGCTATCACATCATCAGCAGCGTGAAGGAGAGCCTGCGCCGCCTGCAGCTCGATCATATCGATCTCTACCAGCTTCACGGATTCGACCCCGCAACGCCGATTGAAGAAATGCTCTACGCGCTGGATAACCTGGTGCAGCACGGCCACGTGCGCTACATCGGCGTCTCTAACTGGGCGGCGTGGCAGGTTGCCAAAGCGCTCGGTATTTCTGAACGTCTTGGGCTGGCGCGTTTCGCGTCGCTACAGGCGTATTACACCATTGCCGGGCGCGATCTGGAGCGCGAGCTGGTGCCGATGATGCAGAGCGAAGGCGTCGGGCTGATGGTCTGGAGCCCGCTGGCGGGCGGTCTGCTGAGCGGAAAATATGGCCGCGACGGGCAGAGCGAAGCTGGCGGTCGCCGTCTGGAGTTCGACTTCCCGCCGGTGAACAAAGATCGCGCCTTCGACTGCGTGGACGTGATGCGCACTATCGCCGAAAGCAAGGGTGTCTCCGTCGCGCAAATCGCGCTGGCGTGGCTGCTGCATCAGAAAGCGGTGACCAGCGTCATCATTGGCGCGAAACGCGTTGAACAGCTGGACGACAATATCGCCGCGACCGGGATCCGACTGAGCGAAGACGAACTCAAGCAGCTTGATGCGGTGAGCGCACTGCCGCGCGAATACCCGGGCTGGATGCTGGAGCGGCAGGGTGAATATCGCCGCAATCAGCTCGCGCAGCAGTAACCTTCCTTGCCCCGGTAGTGCATCGCTAACCGGGTGTGTTGTCATATTAAAGTTTTATCACTATTCAATATTATTCGATTAAGGTTATGACACAATTACTTCTATCTTTCTGATAAGTAAGATTTAATCACTAATTTTTACAATATTAAAGCGTCCTGCTTTGAGGACGCTTTACTTGATCGGCTTAACACAAGCAGGAGTAGGTACTTCGGTGAGATGTACTTATTCTCAGAAGATTATCTACGCTCATTTGTAAATGAGTAATCCATGTAACGAGTAGGTAATAAAATGTCAAAGCCTGCCATGAGACTTTCTAAATCCTGCCTAATCCTCCCTGTATAGCTTGTCATATAAGCTTTAACAGCTTATAGTCTGTTAAATGTTTTTACAGCCTTTAGACTGTTAAAGTTTATGCATGTGTTAAATATTCAATACCGTTGGTAACCTATGCGTACTCAATATTATTTGAAAACTTTGAATCAATTACGTCCCGTGTTGGTTGGCTTTCGCAAAGCCAACGGGCTTACTCAAAGGGAAATGTCAGAACGGTTGGGGGTAACACAACAAACGTATGCACGTCTTGAAATAAACCCCACAACTGCAAGTATTGAGCGGTTGTTCAAGGTGTTTTCCCTGTTGGGCGTTGAGTTGGTGCTCTCATCAAAGGAACCACTACCAGATTCAAAACCTGGCTTCACTACAAATCAGCAAGATGCAGCGCTTCCTGCCAGACGGGAGAAATGGTGATGCGGTTTTCTTTACGATTTTTGTAAGCTACGGATCTAATGAAAACATTAAAGAGATCAATGTCGGTAAAAGTATAAGGAAAATTGTTTACCAAACAGCATTTTTGTGATCTATGCACTAATGTGGATTAAATGGTGCTTTAAAAGCAGTAATCATCTACTGGCAATTTTCTTACACAGCAGAAGAGGTATACCATTTTGTCGGATCAGATAAGTCCCTTCAACCTGCTGATGGAGCTGGTAAATAAAATCAACATTTTCACTGGTGACAGAAAATGGGAGCAAATGACTTAACGCTTCATGTATATCGTCTGCCCGCAATGAGGTTTTATTGCCGGTAAAACGGACATGATAGTTATCACCCTTGACTTGATATGCAATACCGGAAACCATTTTGATCGGAGTCTGCATGCCTTCAGGTGAAATATAATCCCCGCTGATCTGAACACTACCTTTTTCGCGATACATATAAAGCGTTACTTTTGCCTGCAGGCGACTATTATTTATCTGACTGACAAACGCCGACATGCAATGGATTACGTTACCTTCCAATCTGTTTTTCATTTCCAGCAGATAATGAACAGAGTAAGTGAACATCAGAATACTAACTACACAAATTGCTATTCTGATAACCGGTGATAGCCTGAGCTGCATATCCTGTCTGCCCTTTCTGTACTGTTACATGAGAGATAAAATACGCTGAGGTGATTGCGATACGGGGTAATATATCTCAGCGGTAATGTGCGACAGCCGGATGTTATACCCGGCCAAATTTTCAGAAGCTGTTCAGTTTCCACACCGGACAAGGTCTGCCGCTTATTGATGTAAATCTCACACCCGGAATGTGTGCCTGAATAATTATATTCTGAGGTAAAATCATCATTATGTATCGTCCCGTAATTGTAAGATGCGAAAATGAAAATCATCGCCGAAGCAACAAAAAAAAGCACAGAGATTGGGAGTACAAGACGTAGCAGCTGTGGATATACAGTTCGTCTGAAAAAAAGATAGCCCTTTTCTTCACTGTTTGACTCAGATGTAGATTCATCCGGAGCTGAAGCGAAATTGTCTTGGGAGTCACCGACTGTAACCGGCAAGGTTTCATTAAACCGGAACCCCTGTCTGGGTACGGTGATGATGAAATCTTCATTACTGTCAGCGACTTTCTTGAAAGCTTTGCGGGCCAGGAGGATATTTTGGTATAGGGTATTGGGGGAGACGTCTTTATAAGACTCGCCCCAGCCTGCTTTATATAGCTCTGCCTGGCTGACGATATTGCCCTTGGCCGCCAGCAGCGCCTCAAGACAGCGGGCACAGGGCTCGTTCAGTATTTCCGTGAGATCCGGTTGCACCAGACTGGTCAATGCGTTCTGCTCGCGGTGAAAGACTAACCTGCCGTCGATCAAAAACGTTGTATTCATATCTCCCTGCCTACTGCTTGACTGTCCGTCCCGATTTTAGTCCACCGCTCCTGATGGTGCCATTAAATACTTTATGTATCTCAACCGGCTATACGATAAAAGATTATTTTATCTTTAAATTCAATGTGTTAACTTCATCTTTCCTTAAGTGAAATCTCAACCGTCTTAATTGAAGTCTTGATCCCTGTACCCTGCCCACGCAGGTGTTAGCATCCAGTCAGAAAGAAAAATCCTGGTCACTGCCCGAAGGCCCGTTCACCTGAGCGGCTGGATACAGAGTTGAAGGAGTAAAACACTACAAAAGAAGAATAAAAAGGATAAAACACTTCACTGATACTGGAGGTTATTTGAACAATGCAAAACTAGAAAAAAATCATTATGAAGATTAAAAACCCATTTAAAAAATTAATTTTAGACTTAATCACTAAGCATTGCCTGTTTTATGGTTAACTGTTTTTAGCGATTGTATTTATTTGATATTAAGTTTCGAGTGAAATTAATATACTAAGAGGAATCCTACATACCACCTATCGCTATTGCAGTAATGCAGAGCCGGAATATGGAGAGACTTATCTGTGAGAAAATTTGGTTATATTCTGGGAGATGACAGTAATGGTGTGATGGTTCTGCGGGAAAACCGGGTTCTGATCCCCCTGAACAGTCAAAAAATAAATCAGAAGCATATTTACCTGCGACAGACTATGTTCCGGTTGCTGGAGTTTCTTCTTGAAAGAGGAAAATCCGGTCTCCTGCGCGATGAAATAATTATGAGAGCCGTATGGGAAGGATATGGCCTCAAATCCTCGGCGCCTCGCTTATGGCAGGTCATGAACGAGTTAAAGAAAAGGCTCGGTGGGCTCGGCGTGGATGAGGACTTTATTATGCGTGTAGAGGGGCGGGGTTATATGGTGAATACCGCCGGTTATGAGCCCGTCTATATCCGCGCCTCATACGACCGGCTCAGTCGGTTTATTTTTACCCGTCAACAGACTACCGACATGGTCAAGACATTGAAATAACTGACGAATAAAATAGAAGCAATACCATCAAAATACTAATTACGCACTTGACGTAAGGATCTGACATGAACGCAATCTACAAAGTGATATTTAACAGAGCAACCGGACAGCCTGTCGTTGTTTCAGAGTATGGTAAAGGTAAGCAGAAAAGTTCTAGATGCAAGTCGATTCAAAATGCTCTCATCTTTCTTGCGATGGTAAATGCAACGCCTTCTTTTTCTGCAACCTGTGATACTGCAACACTTATTTGCAGTTTAGATGCTACTTGGACGGTAGTAGGAAATAGTAATAATTATGGAAATACAACAATTAATGATGGTAATACATGGCTTGTCGATGGTGTTCAGAATTGGGAGTATGGAGGTCTAAGTTATAAGAATTATACTAACCTCAAAAATGTAGTTAAGGATGGATATAATGTCAAAACAGGAGGTAATGTTGTTACATCTTTACCCGCTAATTCACCGTCTTTGAAATTCTCAGGTTTTGATAAATCTATTACAGTTTTTGATAGTATTACTCAAGCGCCAAAAACTATAAAAGTATATTCATCAAATGCTTTAAATGAAGTAGATCCTTACGAATTTTCTGTTTCCGTTAACTTTTTGAAACAAAATGCCAGCTATTACAATAATACACAGTTAATTAAAGTGAACGATGGTGTTGCAGATATTGCACTTACTAAAGGTGCAGTTTACAACATAGGAGAGGTTAGAAATAGCTATCTTGCAGAAGTTGATGGAACTTCAAAAAATGCAGGCTTGAATTGGATATCAGAACAAACATTCATTGCTTCTTCTATCGACTGGAGTACAACGTCATCTACTGGTACCTTTAACAGTAATGTGACTAAATATAATGGCCAATTCAAAACATTTGATGGTAGTTATAAAAATGTTAATTCCCTGCAGGAATTAAGGGATTATAATGATTGGTTGGTTTCTTCAATAGAAAAAGGGCTCTTGGATTCAGGGAGGTATATTCATTGGCTTCAAGAAGCATATACTACAACTACAATTCAGTATGAATACTCGCCATTCCCTGCAAATATTGATGCAACAACTATCGATAATGCGGAGGGTGCTATTGTGTATGCCCATGGTAGCGGTGCAAAAGCAACGATTTCTCAATCTGGGAAGATAGAAGCGCATAATGGAGCTACTAACACATTTAAAGTGATTCTTGGTGAAGAAGGATCAACAATTATCAATGATGGCAAGGTAATTGCTACTGGTAGGATTTTGGATTTAACTTCTGGGTCGACATTTATAAATAATAACTTGCTTTCATTAGGGGGGGGGGATACTAATAGCTATTCTAACGGACAATACAGTAAGACACCAATTTTGATAACGGATCAAGGGTCGTCATTCTATAATGCTGGTGTTTATAATATAAACGCACGGCATGCTTTCAACGGTGGCAATGGTATTGTTTATGGTTTAACCTTGAAAGATTCTGCTGTAGCTTCTAATGATGGTTTAATAAATAGTGGTTATTGGTATGGTGATACTGGCTTATCGGATGTGTTATCTGGAAGCGTGCGAAGCGTTATTGTATCTGACGGTGCTTCTTTTACTAACCAAAACGGGACAATACAATTAGGTATTGGAGAAGATGGTATTTCTTCCGATTATCTTGGAAACGATAGCGCTGCAATAGAAGCAACAAATAATGGAATTGCTATAAATAATGGTAATATTGTTTTGGGTTCTAGCGCAGATGGTGTATTTGGTTTTCTTGCGAATGGAACTAACATTCAAATGTTGAATCTCGGCACTATCGATGTGAATACTGATGGCAACGGAGGACAGTTCACACCTGCTCAGAGTTCTGGAATTTATTCGCAAAATGGTGCATTCGGCAATATTGATAATGCTGGTATTATTAACCTCAACGGTGCTAACAATGTTGGGATTAAGGCTATCAGTGGAGGACAAGCTTCTTCTACAGGTGTTATTAATGTCAATGCTGCATCGGGACAGAGTGATTTACGCAACTATGGCGTCTGGGTCGAAGGAACTAACTCGCAGGTGAATATTTCCGGGGGAATTAATCTTAAAGGCAATGATGCCATTGGTGTTCATGCCCGTAGCGGTGGCATCATTAACCTGAAGGGAAATGCTGAAGTCATATTTGCATCAGGTGAAAATCAGATCGGTTATTATATTTACGGTGCAGGTTCGCAGATTAATAATAATAGTGGTAGCATACAAAATGTTTCGTCAGAAAAATCGGTCCTGATGCGTTTGGATGGTGGTGCAAACTTAAATGGTACCTCTTTTCCAAAATCTCGGATGATTGCTTCCGGAGATAACTCGGTAATAATCGAAGCAACTAGTTCGGGTACGTCAGTCTCAACTGGATCAATGATCCTTGATCTCACCGGTCGGGGAACAACAGGCGTGCTGGTTCAAGGTGGTGCCACTGGTACTATTGATAATGGAACTTCATTGAACTTACTTAACGCAAGCGCCATTGCGGCTGTTGCTGACGGTGACGGATACGATCTTAGCGGGGTATTAACTACTGCAAATGATATCAATACGAAACTGAATTCTTATGCTGATCTTTTCTCTTCCCAGGATTATGTCACTGGTTATATTGCTCGTAATGGCGCCACCCTGGAGAATTCAGGGAATATTGTTTTTAACGGAATGGATACTACTGGCCTTGAAATTTTGGACGGATCAACGGGAAGCAACAGCGGTAGTATCACGATTCAGGATGGTAGCCAGGGTCTGGTTGCAAGCTCAACCAACCAGAGCACCACGATTAATAACACAGGAAACCTGATACTTAACGGTGGGAGCGATGATAACCGCACTACAGGTATTAAAGCCTCCGGCAACGCCGTCACTGTCAATATGACCGCTGGCACCATCAGGCTTGAAGGCCAGGGGGCTGTCGGGGTGGAAGTGACAGATAGTGCCACTGTGAATCTGGAGGGTACCGCTCTGCCTGTCTTTGCTGATCCCGCGACCGGTGTCAGTAATCAGATCGCCTTCCTGATCTCTGGTGTGGGCTCTACGCTCAATACCCAAACGACGACCGTGATGGATGCTAACGGAAAAGGGTCAACGCTGTTCCGGGTTGAGGATGGAGCATCCCAGCAGGGAGTGCTTTCCTATGACGTATCCGGTGATAATGCGCGTGGCATCTGGGCCACCGGCACAGGAACGCTGGTGAACGCGGCAAACGGCAGCCATCTGTCCATTCAGGGAACCGGCGCACAGGGTATCTATGCTGCAGGCGGTGCCAGTGCAACGTTAGCACAAGGCGTGAAAGCGGATCTCACTGGCTCCGGGGCAGTGGTCGGTGTCGTTGACGGAAATGAGTACGACCTTGCAGGAAGTGTAACAGCAACGAATACCGGTACGATCCTCACTAACGAGGCCGATATCCGCTCCGGTCTTGCTGGTGCTACGGCCTTTATTACCCAGAATCAGGGCATGCTGGTCAATAAGGGCAATATCGATCTGACCACCGGTACCGGGAACACCGGCATAAAAGTCATCAGCGGGCAATTCGACAACCAGGCCAGTGATATTACCGTCAGCGGTGTCGCCGTGGATGTTGAAGGGGCTAACTCAACCGTCCTCAGCACCGGGGGCAGCATCATCGCCACTGACGGTGATGCTGCTATCCGTCTTAGCCAGGGGGCTTCCCTTGATTTAGTGGGCAGCGGAATGGGCGTGGTTGAAGGTCGGGGAACGGCGCATGGCGTTCTGCTTGACACCGGTGCGGCGGGACTGACGGTGACGGGGGCGCAGATTGACGTGAAGGCGGCTGGTGCAACCGGTAACGGAATCGAAAACCGAGCAGAGATTGCCGGGATTCAGCTCGATAACACCACTATCAATGTGCAGGACGGCAACGGGGTTCGGACCTCTGCTACCCTGGCGCAGCAGAACAGCGGCACGATTAACGTGGCGGGAAGTGGTACGGGTCTCGCTTTCATGGCTGCGGACGGCGGGATTACGGGCAATGACCTGGATTTATCCAATTCTTCTGGGCTGACCATCAATCTCTACGGCAGCAACGGTAACGGCATTCTGGCGAACACTGCAGATGGCGCGACGGTGAAAAGTGCTGTCAGCGTAAATGTGACCGCCGCAGACGGTGGCTCTGCACTGGTGGTGAAGAATAACGCTAACCTGGTTGAACAATCTGGCGTTCTTCGCTCTGCATCAACCACTGCTGAGGTTGTGGATGCCTCTAAGGTTAGCACTTTTATCAATACCGGCGACATCATCGCTGCCTCAGACACGGCGCTGGCTATGGCCTTTGATGACAGTGTCGATACCGTCATGCGTAATGGTTCAGGTGGCGTAATCCTGGGGGTTATTGCGCTTAATAATGGTAATAACAGCCTTTACCTCGATGATGCCAGTACGCTGACCGGTACCGCCACTCTGGGAGACGGTAACAACAGCGTCACCCTGACCGGTACAGCTCGTGCGGACACGGTTATTGCCGGAAGTGGTGACAACATCTTTACGGTGAAAGGGAATGGTGCCGTCTTTAATCTTCTCGATGGTGGTGCGGGCAGTAACGACACCCTGGTGTTCGATGCCGCCATGCACCGTCTGACCAGTGCGTCGACGCTTCAGAACTTTGAGCATGTGGCGCTGAAAAATGGCTCGCTGCTGACCCTAGAGGAAGCGCTTGTTCTTACTGACGGTGGAACGGGTGCCGGTTCTGTCGATATTGAGCTCGGCAGTGAGCTGGCCGTGAAGCCTTCTGTTGCGGGCGATTTCACCTTTGACCCGACGCTCACCGGGCAGGGCCTGGTATCGGTCAGCCTCGACTCTTCGCAGTCTGATTTTGCTTTCACCAGTAATACGGGAAGTGATTTCGCAGGAACCCTGAAACTCGCATCCAGCCATTACCAGCTGGAAGGCAATAACACGTCGTCGTTGACGCAGGCCACTCTGGTTGCAGGGAATGGAAGCGTGGTCACGGTCGGTGCAGGCGAGCAGCAACTGGGCGCTCTGACCTTTGACGGAGGGACTGTTCAGTTTGGGGCCGTCATGCCGGGGGATATCATTGCGGACAACCACATCACCACATCTGCCGGTGGCACGCTGGATATCGGCGGCAAGGGTACCGTTCAGGTCACGCTGGGCGGGGGCGTCATTAACCATGTTCCTGCCAGCCTCAATAAAAAATCGCTGATGGAGCAGGATGATGCCACTACGTTGGTTCAGCTTGCCGGGGCAGATGGTGCGGTCACAGGTACGGGCGGCCAGCTTAACCTGGTGGATGAAGACGGCAACGTTATCAGTGACGTGCAGCAACTGGACATCGTTCAGGGCGGCAACACCGTTGCGAAGGGGACCTGGGATTACCAGATGGTAAGCAGCTCGGACGGTATCAACAGCGACGGGCTTTATATCGCTTATGGTCTGAAAGAAGTTGAGTGCATATTCGCACGGTGATCGATCGCCAGTTCGCACCGTAGTCGATCATGATTTCGCATCGTGTTCGATCGCG
>NZ_QFXN01000250.1:0-740 GCF_003144775.1 Enterobacter sp. CGMCC 5087
GATGATCGATCAGCTGCGAATCGCTGATCGACGTTCCACGCGAAAACATGATCGATCAGAGCGGAATACGCACCGAAGGTAGCCTGACGCTGCTGGACGGCAGCCTGCACGCGCTGCGCTACATCCAGCAGGGCATGGCGCTGGTGTCCACGCACGGCATTGGGCACGTACCGGTGATGCTGGAAAACCGCCCGGCCGGTGAAACGGATAAGAACGGTTATCTCCTGCTGACCGACCTGCCGCGTTACCACAACAGCAAAATCAGCATTAACCCGCTCGATTTGCCTGCCGACGTGATCGCACCCGTCACCGACATGCACGCCAGACCGGGCAACAGCAGCGCGGTAAAAGTCGATTTTAACGTCCATCACGCCGTCACGGTTCAGGCCCGGCTGGTCGACAGCCGCCGCAGGCCGCTCCCGCTGGGCAGCGTAGTTTCAACGCCGCAGGGTGCCACCATCGTAGGACGCGACGGCTTTATCTGGCTTGAAGATCCGCCCCTGCCGGGTGAACTGGTGGTGAAGACCGGAGAGGGGGAGTGCCGGGTCACGCTTCCGGCGCCGCGTACCGCGTCATCAATACAGAATATCGGAGAACAACTGTGTCATTAAGAGCGCCATTATTATTGCTGCTCGTCCTGTCCGTGAAGGCGATGGCGGCAGCCTGCTGGATAACCTCCACGCCCGCCATTAACTTTGGCAACGTCGTGGCGGGCAATACAACCTCCGTCAACACCGAGG